>DAOUMU010000226.1:0-7209 GCA_034409055.1 Anaerolineae bacterium | reverse complement strand
TCAGCCACCATTTTATAGACATAAACTTGCAGAAAGTGGCCTGGTAAGACAGAAAACGGCTCCAGAAAAGTTTCAATTTTTGAGTTTCTGGACGATTTGCCCCCTGGTTGTGCATAATTTACGCTAGAGCGACTTGACGTTTCTGGCCTATTGAAGACCTGGCAGGTCTGGGCCACTGATAACTGTTCATCGACTACTTTTTAGCGCTTGAGCATATAGTCCAGATCGGCGGCGATATCCTCAGACGACGTACCGTAAGGATAGATCACCCGCAAGTAGCCGTCTCGATCAACCACCATCACCGTTGCCGTGTGGTCTACCAGGTAGCCCAGGGCCGATTCGGACTCTTGCCGTTCATAGAAAACCCCGTAATAGGTGGCTATTTCGGCAATCTCTTCCGGGGTACCGGTCAGGCCGATAAAACTCGGATCGAAGTGAGTCATATAATCGGCCAGGACAGCCTCAGTATCGCGCTCAGGGTCAACTGTCACCATCAACACCTGAACCTTGTCACCGCGTTTGCCCAACGCCTGCCGGGCCTCTCTCAATTCGGCCAACGTGGTTGGACAAACATCAGGACAGGCGGTGTAGCCAAAGTACAGCAGCACCACCTGGCCTTTGAAGTCACTCAACGAAACCGGCTGCCCCATATGACTGGCGAGCGTAAAATTCGTCGCTCGCTCGGGCGACTGCAATACCATCCCGTGAAATGCGTAAGGTTTGAACAACATCCCCATCAGCGCCACCAACCCGACGAGAACCACAAGTCCCACGAGACCACCAAAGACAAGCCGGGAGATTGATCGGGATTTAGGGTAGAACATAGTTTTGATTACGGATGACATTTGAATAGATGCGCTCCTTCATAAAGTTTTCAGTATGGATAACATTTGAATAGATGCGCTCCTTCATAAGCAAGCCGGGCGATGCCCTTACTGTTGCGGACTTCGCCAGCGAGGTAGCCGATATCGCCTATAACCCGTTCAGTATCGAGAGTATCGGTGTAGTACATCGCCCGGATGATGCCCCACCCATCCACCAACACAAAACGGGGGTCAAATTTTATGCGATAGTCGGCTTCGTTGCCTGTGTTGATCGTCTCTTTCTCGTAGTACAGGCCGAAGCCGCCGCCCACCACGTACTTGGTCCGCAGCGGATTGCCGGCTATGAAATCCCAGGGTATATTGTTATCCTGGCTCGGCTGAAACCGGTTTGCATACTCGCGTAACGTGGCCGGGGTATCACGCTCTGGATCTAACGAAATAGTGACCAGGGCAAAGGATAGGTCATCCAGATCGGCCTCATTGTTGAGCCGTTTGCGCAGAGCTTGCATTTGGGCGACCATCTCTTCGCAGTCTGCGCCGCAGTGCGTGTAAGTGAAATTGTAGAGCACCAACTTGCTCCGGTAATCCTCACTGGTCAATCGCTGCCCGGCCTGGTTGGTAAAGGAAAAACCGGGAGCCAGACTGAGGCGGGGTAAAACTTTAATGGGTTGGAAAATATTGAACGCCAACACCGCCACAACCAAGGTGGCAGGGAAGATATACACCCAGCCGGGTATGCGGGCTGCTTTTAGAAGATTATTAGGATGAACTGAGGCGTGGTTGGTAGTGTTCACCGTTGATTCTCAAACCTGACTATTCTACGTATATTACTTCCGGCCCTTTAAACTACATCGACCCGCCGAAGCGGGTCAATATGGTTTAATTTTTGTAACTGCTTAGTAGCGTAGGTCGTATCTAAGGGGGTGGCTACCCAGTTACTAATTTTTAGATTAGTATTGGCTCGGAGGCCGGGTTATGTCACTCAATTTGAGCGACTCGAGATATTGGTCAAAAACATTTTGCAGGCCCACCCACATAGGGCAGGCCGGACATTGATCGGAATTTTTGCAATGAGCCGGCTCACGAGAGCAGATATTCAGGTTGACCTTGCCTTCCAGGGCCTGAATGATTTCCAGCACAGAAATTTTCTCGGCCGGGCGGGCTAAAGCAACCCCCCCTTCAGAGCCGCGATAAGTTTGTAAAAGTTCTACCTGGGCCAGTCTATTCACGATTTTGATGAGATAACTTTCAGGAATGGCCTGGCGTTGGGCAATATCGCTAGTTTGCAGGCGTGAACCGGGCGGAAAGCTGGCCAGATCCAACAAGGCTAGTACTCCATACTCCGTCTGACGGCTGATTTGCAACATAAGCTAGCTCACTTCGTTTGCTTCAGGATAGAGTTATTTGAATATTCGACCGACCTGGCCGCTGCTCCAGTTCACGTTTTTCAGCTACCAGTTTGTCCAGGGTAACTTCCTGCAACTGTTGAATAAGATTTGCCTGCAGTCGGCCTAAAAAGCCGTGGACCGGGCAGATCTGATCTCGAGGACATTCCTTAGGACGCACCAGGCAGATATTAAGGCAAATAGGCCCCTCGATGGCTTCCAGGATATGGACTAAGTTGATACTCGCCACCGGTTGGGTCAGTGTCAAACCACCGCTTGGGCCGGAGTAAGTCCGTACCAATCCGGCCCTGACCAGGTCTGCCACAATCTTGCGCAAAAATGCCAGCGGAATACCGGCTTTTTGAGCAACCTGAGCAGCCGGCACTCGTTGCTCGTTATCGGCTTTATCACCCAGTTCTAACATAATACGCACGGCATAGTCTGCCCGTCGAGTAAGCGGAAACATAAAATCCTTACTTTATTGACATTATAGACCAACTTAGTCCATAATATTTTAGATAAATTCATCTTCTCTAAATAGTGACAAATGTCACTTATTAATAGTGACATTTGTCACTATGCTTTAAATTCATATTCAGCATGGCATTGAACTCATTTAAACTTTTCGAATAAGAAAGAAACCTGAGTTAATCACTACATATAGCGGTTGGAGGGAACTTACTGGCTCAATAAACCGCTATATCTGGACAGGATGGTTGAAACTTTTACAAGAGTAACAAGCATAGTTCAGAATAATTCATTGGCCATTGATGAGGCCCGTTACGTTAGAAATTTTGCAAAAAAGGGAATTTAGCTCCACGAGGGGGTAAGTCTGGCATTTTTAATCCTAACTTACCTTGATTATGACCTCTAAACAGTCCTAAGGCGTAAACAGTGCGAATGACAACAACAGTTTGATCAGGATGAATTTTTCTAAAAACCTCTTCAAATACATGGAAAAAGTCTAAATGAGTTCATCATCAAACCCTATGTTTTCTTAAGACGGCAACTGGATACGAGAATTATAGGAGCTTGGTCAACGTGACATCTTCTTCATGAAAGCCAAGATGGTCGTAAAACCTGAGCGCCCGTGTATTCGCTGCGCCAGTCGAAACCGTAAGCAAGGCATAGCCTTGCTCGCGCGCCCATTGCTCACAGGCTTTAACCAAAGCTGCGCCAACTCCGCGACCTTCGACTGTTTCACTCGTCGCCAACTCTCCGATATAGGCTTGGCGTTGACCTGTAAAGTGAGTACTATGCGAGACTGTTGCAAAGCCTAATCGCTCACCCTGTTCGTTTTCTGCAATCCAGACCATTGTCTTTTGATTGTGCTGGTTGATGCTTTCGGTGAGCCAATTCTCAACCGTTGTAAGCCAAAGTTTTAAATCACGCCAAGATTGCATACCTATTGCAAGACGTGGGGCAAGCCCAAGAACGAAGGCGCGGTCATCAGGGTCATATGGGCGCACACGAAACACGTCAAACCTCCTGTCGCTTGAAACACCGATAATGTTAGCGTTTATGGCGATTTGCCGGTCGGATAGGGAGGAGGCGTTGCCGCCTCCCCCCCTCCTAAGAACCGGACTTGAAAGTTCCCCTTCATCCGGCTCAAGCCTCTCAAACGCCCCGTGGTAGGACGCGCTCACAGAAGCCTGGCCTCTGTGAACTTCACGATACACCCTTGGAGCCGCCACCCGGTTTCTTCGTTAACGGGCGCACCCGTTCGGATTACTCCTTACCGTCATCTGCCTGCCCGTTTTAAGGTGGTTGGCCAAGCTTTCTCGTGACGAGACACCTGCTGGAAGTCTGCCCGCTTTCGCGTGGGGCAAAGTTCGAACCCCCTATCCCTCTCGTTACCAGAGGGCTTTCGCTCACTTCGCGTCCAGCATCCCTTACCCGCAACCCTATCGGTTCACCTTGCGGCTCGCTTTCCCAGAGGGAGGACGACGGGCTTAGCCCGTTCCGTGTCATTGCCTGAAGGCGCGGGGTAGAACTTGTCCTGCGACCGTAGGGAGTGCCGAAGGATTCCGCCTCTTCGCCGGGGGTGCGCCATCTGCGCCAGGTGAGTTAGCAGCACCTATACCTGACCCCTTGCCTTTTGGCCCAAGCCTACGCGTTTCTTCTGGAAACATCTCAGCACCTTTGGCTTGTTTTCAGTAACGACGCGCTTTGCGGTCAGTAGTTCACTTCTGTTAACCATACCGCGCTACTGCGTAGCGTAGTCTCCGACCGCCTCGGTGCTGGCAGTCGCCGCCGCTCCTCACGGTTAAGTGACCATCTCTCTACGTGGATGAGGATACATCGTCTCCGGAGTTTCACCCCCCAAGCCTGCCCTGAGCCTGTCGAAGGGTTACCAGTGACGTATGTCCGGGTAGGCCTGTCCTGAGTTTGTCGAAGGGATACCGTTGGCAGAACAACGAGTTACATCCCGACTATTCGGTTGTAATAAACAATGACACGACCTCGTGTCGCACCCCAACGCCGCCGTTGTGGTGCCCAAAGACAACCCCAACAAAAACCGAGCCTTGCGCCAAAAACCGTACTCAATGGGTCGCCACCAACGGCATTGTTGGGCCGCACTTTGCCGATGGTATGATTTTGTAGCCCACAGAATTTTTCCTGCTAAATCATGCTAATTCAGAACTGCTTGAATATCACAGGCAGGTAAGTTGATAGTTTAGAAATATAGCGAGCAAGAGCATAGCTATTTTGGGCACCATCAAAGCAATTACCAGCCACAACGATTTTACTGTCGGATTGAATTGCCACAGTGTTGCCAGCAGCTATGCTGCTGATGGACGTTGTGACCACCCCATTACTGCCGAAGCCACTATCCAGATTGCCATTACTATCGTAGCGGACCAGAGCAAAGCTTGAATTAACGCCAAAGTCGTCCGAACTATAACCAACTGCAATGATTTTGTCATCAGGATCGAGGACGACAGCATTACCATAAGCCTGACTCCCGATTGGGGTAGTGACAACGCCGTTGTGGCCGAAACCGTTATCCAAGTTCCCGTTACTATTGTAACGAACCAAGGCAAAGACCGCTGGCGGACTGCTGATACCATAGATAGTATAACCGACCACAACAATCTTATCGTCAGCTTGGAGAGCAACCCCATAGCCTGAACCATAGGTGCCAATAGGGGTAGTGACGACACCACTATTGCCGAAATCACTATCCAAACTGCCGGTGGTGGTATAGCGAGCCAAAGCAAAATAACTTTGACTGTGGCGATTACCACTCCCGCCAACAACAATGATTTTTCCGTCTGGTTGTAAAGCGATGGCATAGCCAAAAGCATCGCTATCGATCAGGGTGGTAACAACACCACTGCTGCCAAAATCACTATCCAAATTACCAGTAATAGTATAGCGAGCCAAGGCAATTGTTGTTTGGCTACCGTCAAAACTGTCACCAGCCACTATGATTTTGCCATCAGACTGTTGGGCCACGGCGCGACCACGAGCCTCAATTCCGATAGGAGTAGTGACGATGCCACTACTACCAAAACCACTATCCAAGCTGCCGATGTTAGCATAACGAGCCAGGGCGAACATATCTTGGCTGCCGTTAGAACTTGTTCCGGCCACAACTATTTTGTCGTCTGGTTGGAGAACGATGGCAGTACCATAGGCGGAACTACCGATGGGGGTGGTGATGACGCCATTGCTACCGAAACTGTGATCTAGGCCACCGTTACTATTGTAGCGAGCCACACCAAAAAAGGTCAGTAAATCGCCATCACCGGCGACAACAATTTTGCCATCGGACTGAATGACAACGGCCCCAACACCGCTTGAACTACCTAGTGTGGTAGTGATTACACCACCATTGCCAAAACTGACATCGAGATCACCAGGCCCAGCAGCCAAGATGGGCAAAGTAAGGCTAAAAAAGCTGGCGGAAAGAAAGAGTACCATTCCCAGTCGGATTGAAAGGCTTTTAGTTGCTCGATTTAGTGGAATTTTAGCGTTGATGTGAACAGTAGTTATCGGGTTGAAGATCGGTTGTTCCATTAGAATAACCTTTCGAGGTCTGGATGTTTACGTTTAGAGAAAAGCGATTCAGTTTTTTGCGGCCCAACGCTCCCGTGAAGCCGACGCACGTGAAGCCTTCAACATAGGGTGAGGCACTTCACAATACACCACCCCACCAGCGACTACATCCCCATTTTACCCCAACTCGGCTGCCAAAACTAGCCTCAATTATTCACCGGTTACAAAAGCCTCGCTTGGGCGTTCGGCTTGAACGGGGTTGCCACAGCCTCTTAAATAACCGTTTGTGCATTTCTCAATCATCAAATATAAAAATCATAAATTCCATAGTCATTGGACTGACAAATGCAATCAATGCAAATGAAACAAGATAACTCAATAATTTCATTGCTGATAACGAATTCGGTCTCTCCGCAGTATGAAAACATTTCCAGGTTAAAAAGCCAACCACCCCCCCTATCATCCCGGTCACAACTCCGAACAACCAATAACTACCTATTTGGAACTGCCAATACCAAGTGCCTAATACAGAAGCAGAACTTACAATTAATATCCATTCAATGCCTGCTCCAATACCGCCATCTATTGCGCCATTGACCGCACCAACTATTCCTCCAATGACGATAGCAGTTAAGCCCTCGACTTTTGCGATAACTAGACATAATAACAAGGTTTTGATAAGCAAAATGGATTGACTGAAGAGCAAAATTGAGCGAACATGGGGATCAACCTTAAAATTCAGGAGGATTACCCATGCGTTTCCCAATTGTTGCTTATCCACAGATTGTTGAAGAGAGCCTGAAATACTTTGGCTCAGTGTTTCAGTCACCGGAACAGTGCAAGCATTTCTGCGAATATGTAACCGGCCTGATATAGATATTCAGATAAAGATTTTGAGTTTACATAACAGAATAGTTGCGCTACATACTACATATTGGGCTTCATAATTGTGACAGATACAAGATGTGGTATAACTCAAATTATTTTACTCTGCCAAA
>DAOUMU010000225.1:0-7573 GCA_034409055.1 Anaerolineae bacterium | reverse complement strand
ACTCCTGGTTACAAATAGCTTTCAATCTCTAATTTACCATATCGTTGACACAATGGCTATTCCCTCCCTGATAATGAGCCGATAATAAATCATAAATAGAGTAACCACAGAAAACGTCAGAATTAGTGATTTTTCAATTTTTAGCCCTGCGCCCTCGACCGGAGATGGTCCGACTGTTATTACCCACTCCCAATTTCCCCTCCTATCCCAGCGGGCACGCCGTCGCCGCTTTTAGTACGGCGCTGGTGGTCGGACTGAGCTATCGGCGGCTACGCTGGTGGGGACTGGCTTTGATTGGGGCCGGTTTCATCGCCTTCAGCCGGGTCTATTTGGGGCTCCACTATCCCTCCGATATTTTGGGCGGAGCCATCCTCGGCCTGGGTGTCGGCGCAGCCGGCTACGGCTTGATTGTAGCTCGCCGCCCCGGCCAATCATCCGGTTGGCCCTGGTTGTTGTGGCCGCAAGTAGCCCTGGCCTTGATCGTTACCCAAATGGCTTATCTCGACATTCTGCCCTTGACGCTGCTGGGCTGGCCTTTGGCTGATAAAATCCTCCATTTTCTGTTGGTTGGCTCGATTGCTTTCTGGCTAAATCTCTGGTTTCGAGGACGCACCGTGCCGGTGGGCGCGTGGTCTGTTCCGCTGGCTCTACTGCTCCCCTTGTCAGGGGCTTTGTTGGAAGAAGTCGCCCAGCTCTTTTCGCCACTACGTACCGCCGACCTGGCCGATTTGTTCAGTGATATGGCGGGGTTGCTCTTTTTCTGGTGGCTGAGTCACAAGATCATCAGGAATGAAGGGGTTAAAGAATCTCCAGGGTCTGCCTAAAACCTGGGACAGAGCCGGTTTGCCATCTCTTATCGAGCAGCCTATAATCGCTCCACTATGTCCCACTTGCGTCTGCCGCTTTTTATACTTATTTTAGTGGCCTATTTGGCCATAGGCACCCTATATGCCAGCCTGACCCCGGCCTGGCAAGCCCCGGATGAGCCAGCCCACTACAATTACGTCCGTTACCTGGCCACCAAACCCGGTTTCCCCGAATTAGTGATGGGCTGTTACGATCAACCTTATCTGGAGCAATTAAAATCACGCCGCTTCCCGCCAGAACTGCCCATCGACAACCTGTGTTACGAGTTCCACCAACCGCCCCTGTACTATCTGCTGGCCAGGCCGATTTTTATCCTGAGCAATGGTTCCCTGGTGGCCCTGCGGCTGTTATCGGTGGTGCTGGGCGGAGGCGTGGTGGCTCTGGCCTTCTTTATCGGCCAGACGATTTTCCCGAACCGGCTGGTGATTGCCTGGGGCACGATGGCTTTCGTGGCCTTTGTGCCCATGCATCTGGCTATTCTGGCCTCGGTCAATAACGATGCCCTGGCCGAGTTGATTTTGGCCGTCCTTTTACTCCTCCTCAGCCGCCGCCTGCTGACAACCGATCCACCTTCCCTCTGGGGTGATGTCCGGCTGGGGGCGCTTTTAGGGATCGGCCTGGTTACCAAAATGACCGTCTACGTTGCCCTGCCCCTGGTGGCTGTCACGCTCTGGTTAGCCTTTAGAGGAAGCAGGCAGCCGGGCGAAACCGGGTATTGGGCCAGAAGACTGATCAAACAAGCCGGCCTCATCTATGGGCTGGCCTTCGTCATTGCTCTACCCTGGTACATTCGTAATGCTGTCCTTTACGGGAATTTTGATATTTTAGGACTGGCCCGGCACGATCAAGTCGTGGTTGGCCAACTGCGTACCGCCGATTTTATGACTGAGGTGGGAGGAGCGGCCTACCTCGGCCAGTTTGTGACCACCACCTTTCACAGCTTTTGGGGACAATTTGGCTGGATGGCTGTGCCTATGGATGGACGGACCTATCTGTTTTTAACCTGGCTGACCCTGCTTGCTTTAGGGGGGCTGATTGGATTTGGGCAGGGTGTTTTATCCGCCCAGGTTGCTTCACCCGATTATGATCTGTCAACCGGGCAGCGTCGAGCCTTAACCCTGATGGCCCTGACCATTATCCTGATGGGACTGGCCTACGGTTGGTACAATCTAACCTTTGTCCAGTTTCAGGGACGCTATCTCTTCCCCGCCCTCATTCCGCTGGGACTCTTTTTTTCGCTAGGGTTGAGTGAAGCCTTTGCCCGGCGTTGGGTTTGGTGGCTGGTCGGGGGGCTGGTCGTAGCCCTGGCCTGGGTGGCGCTTTCCTATCTCCTCAAGGATAACCTGGACAAGTGGGCCATACTGCTGACCGGTCTGGCCATCGGACTGGTTATTGGCCGGGCCTTACTGGCCCGCTATTGGTTCGTACCGGTTTCCTGGTTCATGGCTGCTTGCTACGGTGGTTTGAGCTTACTGGCTCTGGCCACGCCTTTCTGGTTTGTTTTGCCTTATTTGTCGCCATAAAATCAGCCTAATCAACGTTTTTGTGGTAAAATAAAAAATCACTAGATTTTGGGGTACTGTATTCCCCCAACAATTGGTAAAATTGTAACCAGGTCTAATATTTGTTAAAGTTGGTACGAAAGCCCTTTACTAAACTATTGGCACCTGGAATTTGAACTAGTTATTAGGAGGATAATCATGGCTCATGTAGAAGGCTCAATTACGATGGGCGTGTCGCCTGAGGTGATCCAGACCGCGCTCGAAGATGTGGCTCATGCCCCCGAATGGACTCCCAGCCTGGTCAAGGTCTGGGATATTCAGGGCAAGGGAGCCGGCTGTACCTACCAATGGACGTTTAAGTTGGGACCGACCACGTTCGATGGCCGCACTGAAATTACCGAGTCCACCCCGGAGCGGTTTGTCATGAGCACAACCGGCGGCATCCCCAGTACCTGGACCTGGATGATGACCCCGATTGAGGATGGCACCGAACTGAAAGTGACCATCGATTACACCGTGCCCGGTTCCGCGCTTGGCGCTTTGGCCGACAAACTGGTTGTCGAAAAGCAAAACAAAAAAGAGATGACCGAAGCGTTGGCCGCCTTAAAAGCCCGGTTAGAGGGCTAGTGCTGCTTCCCATAAGTT
Organism: Anaerolineae bacterium; assembly: GCA_034409055.1. Classification (GTDB taxonomy): domain Bacteria; phylum Chloroflexota; class Anaerolineae; order 4572-78; family J111; genus DAOUMU01. Next base: position 4,559 of record DAOUMU010000225.1, on the reverse strand, counting down.
TTTAGGGTAATTCTTGCTCCCGTCTGGTCCGTGACCAGACGGCTTTACCTCGTCAAATACGCGGGTCAGTGCGAAGCCTCCCGGTGGGACGGACCCGCTCCGAGCTAAATAGCAGCGTTGGTCTTTACCCTAAAAACTTTTGAAATGGACCTGGGTTCTATTGACATTTCACTTGGTTAGCCCAAAAACGCATCCTGAGTAGGCTGAGCGAGCGCAGTGAATGCCGTATCGAAGAGGCGTTTTTGGGCCGATTTTGAATTCTGAGTGACTTTGTAGGCGTATCGAAGCGTGTGAAATCGGCAAATGCCAACAGAACCTAGCTTACTGGCGGGGGCTTGAGCACCAATTTCAGACATGGATTTTTCGGATGGACGGATGGCTGAACCAGTTATCGGAAGAAACCCGGTTCTTTCCCTGCTGTCCTGGTTAGCTCAAATTGTCCCACCGGAAGAACCTGTTTAATCACCCCCTTCTTGTAAACGCACCCCCTCAATCCCACTCATCGCCCTTACATAATCGTTGGCCACGTGCCATCATACAACCGCCTCAGAGTTGTCTCGACATATTGATGACCCAAGATGCGCTGCACCGTCACGTTATGCGTGGGCGTTCCGGCATTGAGCAACAACGTCGCACACGAATGTCTTAGTTGGTGCGGGGTGACGTACAGCCCACAACGCTGTCCGTAAGTTCGCCGTCGTGCCCCACAGTAGCCACTACTTAAAGGCTGATGGCGGTAGATGAACAACGGAGGAAGTCTACGAGGGCATGGTTGAGTCGTGGGGTTGGAGCACTGAAGCACTGAAAACCGCTGACGACACTGACTCTTTCAGTGAAATCAGTCCCCTCAGTGTAATCAGTGATTCTGTCGCCCAGGCGAAGAACAGCCGCAGATCACTGGTATAGTGAATGTGGGTACTGGTGTGGGGCTTTTTGCACATTGGCAGAGCTATTCTGGCTCAGTGGCCAACGCAATTAACTCCTTGCTATCAGAAAAAGAAACAAAGACCCGCCCCTGCTCATCCACTCCTACCCAATAAGTTCTTCCTGCTGGATCAGTTTCGGCTGGAGTGAACTGAACATACCCCAGTTCTGCGCCAGTCATCTCGTCAAAAACCATCAATCTGGCGTCTTGGCGCAAGGCATACACCTTGCCTTGTGAAACAGCAGCATTTGAAACAAAAGTGTCATTGGCTTTCCACAGACGTTGGCCAGTGGTGAAATCAATGACGTATAAATCCATGTCTATGCGACCAAAAAGGGCAATGAGCCTGTTATCAGACAAAATGGGGAATTTGCGAGCAAGGCCAGAGGTAACGTCAAGTGGTGTCCGCCACACAATCTCCCCGGTCTCTCGTCTGATTTTAAGCAATTCATTAGAAGTTTGATGAGAACTTTTGCGCAAAGTAAACTCGTCAAGCCACATAATGAAATAAGAATCAGAGGGGGTCTTTTCAATGCTATCTTCACGCAGCAACTTTCCTGTTTCGGGATCTAGAAATTGCACTGAACCTGAATAATTAAGCAAAGTATTGTTTTGTAGGTTTAGAAAGTAAAGTCGGCGAGCAGGCAAATCCGGGCCTGACCAGACTAACTTCCCGGTTTCCAACTCATAAGCCCGTAAAGGATAACCGGCTGAAGCCACATAGAGTTTGCTCTGATCAGCGATGATAGAGCTTACTCGTTCTCTATACTTCACTTCCCATTCCACCGAACCGGTTGATGTATCCACTGAAACCAATCTGGTGCCTTCAGATCGAGTACTATTCTCGGCGACTATGCGACTGGGAACCAGAAACATATAGGCAAACTGATGTCCATCGGAGATGACAAACCAAGACGAAACACGCCATATCTCACGTACCCCCAGATTAGTCTCTGCGATAGCACGTGAAGGCATGGTCGGTATAGCCTCAGCCCGCAGGCAAGCTGTAAATATGGTTAGGGCTAACAGCAAACCAATAAGATAATGTTTTTTTGAGGTTGATTTTATGACCGTCAATAGATATTTCCTTCTTGCCGTTGAGGTGAATTCAGACACCCAAAATAGCAACCGAAAGATTAACGCAAATGCCCCAATCCTTTCTCCCTCCACCATTCATCAATCAACTTTAGGGCTTGTTCATCACGTTCTTGAAATTCTTTTAATACATATCTTTCATCATATCCTGGAGGACGTCCTGCCAATCTCAAATGAGCTTCGTTACCACAAAATGTACAGCTTATCCATATTCTATATCTATCAGGTTCCACAAAACTATAGGAAAATCTTAGAGGACTTGATTGACAATATGGGCATTCTAAATTAGATGTTTCTCCGTAATATATTTTATCGAAAGTTTTTTGAACTCTTTGCTGGCAGATTCTTGCCTCATTATCAACTTTTTGGTTCATAAGATTAAGTTTCCTCTTTAGCAGTATCCTGAAGGGACGGTTCGATTGATCGGATTTCCTGCAACGTAGCTCCATCCATTGAGTGAATGTGGTCGTAACATCGTTGTAAGAAATGCAGCCAAGTTCATCCCAACACCAAACCAACCATCCATCCAACCACCTACTCAACCTCAAACCCCACCAACCTCACCGCCCCCTCTGCAATCCCCTCGACCGGCAACCGCTCGCCCGTATCCGGCCGATAGAGGCCGACTTGCAGGGTATACTGGCCTGGAGCCAGGTCGTTGATAGTATGCTCGTCGACGATGATTTCACCCGGATCCCACAGACTGGTCGGATAGGCCCCGGCGGCGGGGGGACTGTCGGCCTGGGTGACCAGGTTACCCTGGGCATCGAGCAGGTGGACAAAGACGGTGTAATCGGCGGAGGGACCGGTGTTGGCTTGCCAAAACAGTTTTAGATTTACGATTTTAGATTTACGATTTTCGACCTTGTCTCCTGGGAGGATTGGCTTTCCGGTTGCCTCTGTCAGGTTGAAGCCCAGCAGGGTGATTTGGTCGCCAAAGGTCTGCTTGAGAGAATGTTGGGGGTGAACTTCGGTCAGGGTCAGCCCCGGCGGCGGACCGCCGACTTTGAAGGGGCCGAGGCGGACGCTGGTGCGGTCAATGGGTTGGCCATCGACAAACAGCGGCAGGGAAAAATTGGGTTGGTCCGAGGGGTAGAGCCCCACATCCAGCCAGTAGACACCGGGCGGGGCGCTGGCCTCGACCGGAACCTGGTAGGGATCAGACACAACTTCGCCGGGCACCCAGAGCAGGGTGGTGTAATGCTTGAGGGGAGTGCGATCCGCCCCACCGCGTTGGATCGCCTCCTGATCGAGTAGATGGTTGAAAACGGTCAGATTCTGGCCCATCGTGCGTTCTGCTCGCCAGTGGAGGGTGAGGGGAAAACTCTCACCCGGCTGCACGCGACGCTGCGGTAAATCGTAACCCAGCAAAGTGACATGATCGGCAAAATTGGCGTTGACGGTGTCTGCCATAGGGGGCGGCTCGAACTGCCTGGGACGGTTCTCAACCCCAATTGTTACTTGATAATTACTAATGACTAATTGATAATCCCCGCTGGGCCAGTTGGCGGCAACGATGAAATGGGCGATACTGCCGGCCGGACCGGGCAGGAAGGTGGTGGGGGCGAAAGTTTGCCCATTAGGGGTAATCAGTCCCGGGGGCGTCGTCCGGTCGGGCAGGCTGAAGCTGAGGGTGCTGCGGTAGGTGAAGGGGGCTTCGGGGGGCAGGTCGTCGGCGCGGAGTTGGTCGGGGGGCAGGGGGGACAGGGCCGCAGGGGGGAGGGAGAGGTTGGTGGTGAGGGTTGAGGGTTGGCCGGTTGGTTGGAGGGCTGAGTCCAGGAGACGCAGGGTCAGGCTGGCTTCGGTAGCGGGCAGGGCGGGGAGTAAGGGAATAAGCAGGGTGTGGCGCAGGATGTCCCCTTTATCCCAGGCCCGGGTCGGGTAGCGTCCCCCAAGGGGATGGCCCACCCAGCCACCCAGGGGCTGGCCGTTGGGGCCGGTCAGGCTCAGGTCGATCAGGTAATCTTCGGCCGGAATGGCTCTGGCTTGCCAGACCAGGGTTAAGGGCAGCATACCCTCAGGGGCTGGCTCCAGTTCGTAGCCAACCAGGGTCATACTTTCGTTCAGGGTTACCTCGACCAGGGTGTCAGCCGTGGCCGCGTCGGCGGTGGTCCACAGCGGGATGGGAGGAGGATAACTGGCCTGGATCAGGTTCAGGCTGTAGAGGCTGAGGAGGAAGGTGAAGGTGGGCAGGATGATTGTGGGGTGGAGGAGGGAGAGCGGGGAGCGGAGAACGGAAAGCGGGGAGCGGGGAGCGGGGAGCGAGGAGCGGAGAGCGGAGAGCGGGGAGCGAGGAGCGTGAACCTGCCGGGCTGTCAGAAGCAGACGAGCCAGTGAGGTAAAACGTGATAATCCCCAGACGAGTAGCAGGGCGATGGCGGGCAGGGCGGGAAAGAGGTGGCGCCCTTGGGCAGTTTCGGTGATGTGACTGCCGCCGGTCAGGATGAAACGCAGCAGAGGCAGGGGAAGGAAAAAAAAGGGGGAGAGGAAGAGCAGGATCGTTGCGTGTTGCGTGTTGCGTGTTGCGTGCTGCGTGTTG
>DAOUMU010000224.1:0-20139 GCA_034409055.1 Anaerolineae bacterium | reverse complement strand
AGCCGAGTGGGGGGGGACATTTCGTTTTTTCTACCTTCCTGATAGGACTGTTTCGCTCGACTGAGCATAAGTCCCAGCAATACCAATAGGACAATACGGCCAATGGCTAGCCAGGTCGCTTTCATTGGAGCCTCCTTGTTTTGATCTGGCTGGTATATTGCCATACATTGCCGGATTTGACCGTTTTAAACCGTTACAGTTTGGTGTTACTTTTTGTGATAGGCGTAATTTCTTCAATATAATGTAGCCAGAACTTAATGTAGCTCCGGGCTACTTGTTAACCAGGTGACGAACCCCGGTTGGCGGTTCTGGCTCTGTTTAGTTGACATAGCAATCTCGTTAAGCAGGATCGACAGAAGCGATTCGGCCGGTGGCGGCTGAGGAACCTGGAGCATATCCAGCGCCGCGTGTCCGATATTGGCCTCAATCGTCTGGAGGGCAGTGATAAAGTAGGTCAGGAAGCGCGTGGGGGCGTTGTCGTTTTCGTCCAGTGACAGCCAGGCGACTCTGGAAGGATGAAGGATGAGGGATGAAGGATGAATAGTGGTTTCTGTTGATTCATCCTTCATCACCTGCCCCTGTGGGGGTCTGTCTTCAGCCTTTTGGTGAAGCCATTCGCTGAGCAGCGTGGTTTTACCAAACCCGGCCGGAGCGGAGATGAGGGTGAGTTTACGATGAAGTCCCTCATTCAGCCGCTCGATCAGGCGAGGGCGGGTGAGGAGGCTTGTCCCTTCGACAAGCTCAGGGCAGGCTCTGATCCCAGTCGAAGGATCGGGTCGGCTGGAGGGGGATATAGAGTTTGGTGGTCAAAATTGGAGCGGTCATAGGCGAATTATAAACCCTGTTGTATGAAACACAAAAAGAGCCTCGTTTACCGTTGAGACTCTTTTTCCTGTGTAAGATTAGTGGACAGAGTGGATAGGTCGCTTGCTTCCAGGGCGGTTGGAGATGTTCCGACTTCTCTGTACTGTTACGCTGCGTTGGTTTACTTCATTATTTTGGGGTATATTAACAGAACTAACGCAGTTCGAGATTTTCAGGAGGATTGGTGTTCAATGACTACAGCCATAACTATGACCGAGGCACAATTTAAGCAATATTTGAGTGCAGTTCGGGAGCAAACATCACAACCTGAGCCAATTATGTCCGAACGAACCGAATTACTACAGCAAGTTAAACAAGTAGCCAAATTGCTTAAATCCCAATTCGGCGCGCAACGTGTCATTCTATTTGGCTCATTGGCTCATCAGGCCTGGTTTACATCCGATTCCGATATAGATTTGGCGGTTCAGGGTTTGCCAAGCTCAAATTATTGGCAAGCTTGGAGGACTATTGAAGAGATAATTACGAACCGCAAGATAGATTTAATTGAAATTGAAACGGTTTCTCCTACCTTGAGACGTATCATTGAACAAGATGGAATTGAATTGTGATGATGGGTGGGGTGGATAGGTCGTTTGTTTCTGGGCTGGGGGACCAGTGCGATCACGCTGACGAAATTCTAATGTGGTTTGGTGTCATTTGCGCTTTGCTACAAGTTGGTAAATTGTCATATAAGGTCTGTTTTCTCTGCCATATTCAATCTGGCGTATTTCTAATTCTCTGGCTTGTTGGGTGCTTAAACCGAAATACCCTTCCGGTTCAGTTAATAAGGCTTGTTCCTCGTAAAATCTAGGCCCATCCTCTAATTCTTTGCATGACACAAGTTGCAGCATCGGTGACCGGGCAATGTGATTGGCCCACCAATCCGGTGAATGGGATGTCAGAAAGTCGTTTTCCCAAACCGGCGCGGCAAAATTGTAAACCTCAGGTGGATTTTCTATTTGCTCAGGCGTAAATTCTTCATTTAGACATTCACCGCCCGAACAAAAAACACCATCTTTCTTGAGATGTTTAGAAATCTGATCGATTACAGTGATATCTGTTCCATAGAAATTTAGATTGTTGATACACAAAACGGCATCGAAGTATTCTTCGGCAAAGGGCAACGGTTTTGAAGCATCCAGTTTCAATGGAATTATGTTCCCTCTATGTCCTCGGTCTTCTATTTTTCTTGAAATGTCAGTTAGGTTTTTCCACAAATCTACCGCAACAACTTTGGCCTTGAATTTGTCTGCTAAATATATTGATGATTCCGCAGACCCGCAACCCAGGTCGAGAACCCAGGAGTTTGGCTCCAATTTCAATTCTTTTGCCTGCAATGATACAAGATACAACCCTCCCGGACCGATATCCTTCCAGATAGCATTCTTGGTATAGTCGCGCAATTCAGGATATTTTGATTTATCGACTTCTCTTAGCGTCTTTTTTATTTCATTTACGTCTTTCATCGAATCATACCGTAATAACAACTCTTCCGGCGGGATGTCCTTTCTCATAATATCGAAAAGCTTCGGCAACTTCAGGCAACGGGTAGCACCGGTCTATAATCGGTGTTAGTTTTCCGGCTTCGAGCAATTCTTCAAACAGATGTTGAGTATCTTTGCCTGGTCCAGTCGGCGGCATGGGCCTCATCTTTTGTTTGCTGGTCATTGAACCCCACTGCTGTTGAAGGATAAGCGCCGGTCAAAATACGGTTGTGACGTAAATTCCCTGGGCGGTTAGAGCCCGTTTGCAGTCTGAAAAGGATCGTTTTCCGGCCACATCAAAAATCAGGTCATAGGTCTCTTTTTTCTCGTGTTTGTACCGTTCGATTTTACAAAAGTGGTTATGGTTGTTTTACACATCGAAACCCCAAATATGCCAGACTGAGTCGCTTTGCTCTCGGCCACACCTTTCCATCATGGACAATGATGTAGGCGCGTTCTTCATCTACCTCTGTCGCCGTCCACCAGTAGATCACCTGGGAATGTATGTTCCACAGCGGAGACTCTTTGTCTGGGTGGGTTCTGTAGGTAGCCTTGGCAATGTCTGCATCCCATACCCCCCCGCTGTTCTGGCCGTGGCGAGCCATAGAACGCACGGCTTCATCCACCGTCGGCAATCGCCAAATGTGCTGTGGCGTGGGGACCAAGGTCAGACCATCTTGATCGAGATATTGGCACACCTGCTGTGCTTCATGCCAGTTTGCCCCTGTGCGTGGCCATCCGGGTCCATCGGGAGCCCAGACGAGATCCACCCCGTCTCCCTGCACCAATCGGGCTTGGAGATTACCATCATCGATGCGTTGGGACACTCGGAGGACGGGTTCTATGCCAAATATGGTGAGGGTCAGAATGGGCAGTCCAAGAGCCAGGGAGAGAGCTATCTGGCGTGGTTGGGGACGACCAAACCAGTAAAGCGCACCAATCCCAATCAGTGGCGCGATGAGGAAAAACGTGACCGTGTGGGTGAATGCTTGAAAGAACCAGGCAGCGAGTAAGGCGAAGATTATATGTAGGCCACCGCCAAACCGGGGCCAAGAAATTGAAACGAGCGTGACTCCCATAAAGATGAGCATCGGACTAAGATACTGCACGAACATCAATCCCACGTTCGACAGCAAGGACTGGTAATACCAACCTTCGTGAAAGGTCTCAATAATGCCCCAAAATGCCCAAAAGCAGGTGATGACGATAGATAAACCCACCGCAATCCATCCCGCTATCTGGCGCTTGTCAAGGTGTTTCATCGCGCTTTTCCTTTCTTTGCGGTCTAACGGCAAGCCCACTATTCATCATAACAAGCGTTTGATCCTTAACCAGGGCCATCTGATAAGCGCGGAAACCGCTTCCACTACTCTGTGAACTGGGCTGGAAGGGTATTGCTCTAGTAATCTGTGCTGGTGTTGCCACATCCAGATAAAAAGATCCGCCTCTGTCCGGCCAGGAAAACGCTCCAATGCCCCACTTTTCTTGATCTCGTGAACTGCAGGACTGTAGACCATATCGAACCACAATAGCAGCGCATCTTCATAAGAGGTCACCTCTCCCCGCGTCTCCTCTAACGCCTCTCGAAACATCGTGATCAAGCACTCTAGCTCCGGATAATGTCCGGGGTTGGTGAATATAATCTCTTGGCCTGGTCGTAACTTGTCGAGATGCGTCTTATTGAGGAACTCGGCATACTCCGACTTGGTAATCACCTCGTCCAAATCGGCCTTTGCACTTAATCCCACGGGGGTTATGAACTCGCATACATATGCCGCGATCGTTTTCATACCCTCTTGTCGTGCATTCGAGACCCGATGGTTGCCATCAACCACAAAATACGCCTCGCCGACCTGGTAGACTTCAATCGGAGGCATTTCTTGGGTAGAAACTATTGTATTGACTCGCTCCCAACGTTGGCGCAAGTGATCCCGGCGAGGCAGGAATGCCGACGTGAAATCCTTGTAGCGCCCCACACTGCCGCGAATGCGTGCCAGTTCAATCTCTTGTAGTCCACGACAATACTTCTGAGTTAAATGCAAGCGGGTTCTGACCTCTTCAAACGGGATCAAATCCACCGAGCGGTTTTTGAAAGTGGATACAACCCTCTGGACCAACACTCCCCTGCGGGCACGGGCCCACTTTTCCTGCGATTCGTAATGGGCAAGTAGACTGCTATCTTCCATATACTCATCCATCCTAACTTAATTATGTCTCAACCACTACTATGGTTCGTGATTGAGCTGACCTATGGCCAGTAACCGTAACTTTCTGCGCGAATGTTCCCGCTGGTCCTATCCTACTGGTTGAGGCCATAGCTCTTTTCCAATTCAGCCAGAATGGCGTTCACCCGGTCAACGGGCATATTCAACTGCTGTCCAATAAACTCTGGCGAGATCGGTTCTCCCAGCCGGGGCATTTCTCTGACTACAAAATTATGGACAAGGTGATGCGCTTCGGATCTGATAGAAGCAAGCCTCAGTAGATCCAATTTTCAAGCTCGGAGCGGACCACAGTCCGCATTTTGGCCGCTGGACTGTGGTCCAGCTAGAGCAAATTTGGATGTACTGAGCCTGGCCGTCTCTTTCTGCGCTGTTCTGGCAATAAGACGCGGCCAGATTAGACGAGGGATTGGGATCATATATCGCCCCAGGCCCAGTAGTACGCTGTTTTTCGTAGATACACCTCCGGCCGTGTGGAATGTTGTTATTCTTTTTACTTCAAGCGGGTATCGCTCCTTAAACCAATCGTCGCCTTAATCGTCCATTGGGTTCTTGTCATAAATTTAAAATGCCGAAATAGCCTTAGAAACTTGGGCCGGATATCTTCGTCTTCAAAATACGACCACTCTTCCACTACTTTTATGGCTTGGCCATATGCCTCAATCTCCCTGGCCTCTCGCACCCCAAATTCGTATGAAGCGCCGGCTTCGCTACCCAGGCTCCGTTTCATTTTCGATTCGATACTCTTTTTCCATAGCCCCTGGGTGTACCTCTTGTTGACCACTTCAAAAACAATCTCTGATTTTGAAAATGACTCCGACAGCTTGTTGAACAGACCAACCACTTCTGCCGGGGGCAAATACATCAAGAGACCTTCCGCCAAGAAGAGAATATTCTCATCTTGAAGCAACCGGATCTCTTCAATCCAGCCTTCTTCCAAGACAGAGCAGCCTATCATCTTGTATGTCAGCCTATCACCCAACACTTTCTGTTTGGCTTCAATCACTTCCGGTAGATCAACCTCGATATATTTCCACGCATGTTCTGATACGCGCCAATATCTGGTATCAAAGCCACAGCCAAGACTGACAACCAAGCCTGCCCGGTTTTCTGCGATGAACGCTTTGGCGTAAGAGTCATATTTGCGGGCTCTCAGGGCAATATATCTCGTCAGCGTTGAGGGCAAACTCCTGTTTAGAAGCCTGTTCTGCATTTCGATTGGTAAAAGGGACCGGATTCTTGCTAAACATTCTTGACCAACTTCATCCCTAATTACCGGCCCATCTTTTTCCGCTTCCTGCACTCGCGCTTTCAGCGTGATTAATGCCGTTTCTGAAACAGCACTCAGAATATCCATAGCCTCTTCTTGTATTCCTATTACATCTGGCGGGCTGAACCTTTGAATAGGAGGCTGCCGCCACCAGGGCCGCAATCACGCCAACCGCTACCAGGGTCGAGCCGTCCCCTGTTTCTCGACAGTGGTCCCCCCTTCAATTCCGGCAACACGGTTTATTGCCTGGCTGCTGTAACGGCCGGGATGATATAGTCTCGGATGAGCAACTGCGGTTGGGCATACTTGTCATCGGGGATATTGGCAGTGATTACCACCACCAGATCCGACTCCGGGATGACATAGATGAATTTACCCTTCGTGCCGTGGGCCGCATATGGCCCGTCTCCATGCAGCCACCACAAATATCCCATGTACAGGTCCCACGGTTCGAGCGGTTCTGGGACCTGGATATGTCTTTCTGTGCTAGCCGCAATCCACTCGGCCGGGATGATTTGCCGGCCATCCCACACGCCCTGGTTGAGATACAGGTAGCCCAACTTGGCCATATCACGCGGGGTCATTGCCATGCCCCAACCACCCTTGGGAATACCATCAATATCCCTTTGCCATCTTAGCTCTGAAATACCCAGAGGGTCAAAAAGATATTGTTGGGCAAAGTCACGGGTGTTCAGACCACTGGCTTCCTGGATGATGGCCGACAGCACATGGGCATTGCCGCTACTATAGTAAAATTCTGTTCCTGGTTCGATGTACATGGGCTGGTCGAGCACATACTGCACCCAATCCCGGCTGGCCACCATTTCGTCAAAATCCCACTCCAAGCCGGAAGTCATGGTCAGCAAATGCTCCAGCGTGATGGCCCGTTTGAGCGCGTTGTCGTTTTCGAAGGTTCGCTCCGGGAAGAAATCCAAAACCGGATCATCGACGCTGTTGATGTAGCCTTCTTGGATGGCAATTCCGATCAAGGCCGAAACAACGCTTTTCGTGACGGAGGAAATTTCGTGCAAGGTGTCCTGTTCGTAGGGGGGATAATATTTCTCGGTGACGATATAGCCATTGTGGACCACCACCACGCTGTTAATATTCAGGTTTTGTTCGTCAATCGCCTCCAGCATTTGTTCCAATAGGGCAGCATCCAAGCCTTGCTCATCTGGAGCGGCTACTCGCCACGCCTCCGTAGGCCAATAAACTTCTTCCTCCGACAAGGCTGTGTCCCCCTCCGTACTTGATGATTCGGTGGCGGCAGGCTCTTGCGTTGCCGTAGCTGGCGTTTCGGTTGGTTCCGGCGCAGACTCCGTTGCCTCAAATGTTGGTTGTGTTGTTGGCGACGGATTACTGCCACACGAAACTAAAAGTACTGCTACCCAGGTTAGGGTCAGGAGTTGTATAAAAATTGATTTTGATTGATAACGTTTCATTGGCGCCTTCCCTTCAACCGCAACCCCTCATTTAAATGCACGAGATTATGCCGCGTGGCTGGCATCAGCAGTAATCCCGCTATGTTTGGACAATTTTACCAACCTTCCATTGTGGATCAATGCCCTCAGATTTTTGAAGATACATCTCAATCCATTAAAATACAAATTGGGGGATTTGTGTAGAACTTCTGACAATTTTTCAAACTCTCTAACATCTTGTTATTCCCCAGCGTCGGGCAGCTCGTTTTCTACGTTGCGCAACCTGGGTACAACAAGCTGCCACATTCCGTTATTCCTCATTCTTTTTTTGCTGGAGCCAGTCTTCTAATCTGATTGTGGGAGATCCTAGAATATCATTGGCCGCTGATGGATCACCTCTTTCACCTATTCTCTCAAAGGCAGCCATAAAATCGCTTGCAAGCTTCATTTGCTCTCGGATCATAAGCCGCACATTGTAACCGTCTTGCTTTAATCGTCTGGCAACAGGTTCCCCTAATAGGCCAGTAGCACCAATAACCAATATGCTTTTCATTTTGCTCTCCTCATCATATTTTCTGGTACTTCTACTCAAACTTCGTTCGGCTGAAGCAGTTCAAGAATTTCGTTAGGTGAGGATCAACTCAGCTCTTCTTCAGCCGCATTTCTCTGTAGTCACCAATCAGCACGAAGAGCCAACCCAAAACCAGAAAAACCATGACCTCTATTGGGCTGGGCAAAGAACTACCTTCAAACGCCTTGAGATGCATTTTTGCAGTTTCTCCGCAAATAAACCAGGAAGCATTGATCCAGAAAATATACCCGATCAGCTTAAAACTTCCGGCGATTTTTTCTTGGATATCAAGCGCGGCATATTTTTTCATCCATATCCAAACGATAGAGAAAAAGGAAACCAGGATTATTATCCCCCCAATACCGAACAGCGTTGAGTTATAGACGCGACTCCATACCATGACCATAACAAAGACTGCACCAAGGACCCCAATACCGGTGAGCCACGAAAAGACTGACTTGGTTTTCACATACACAAACGCGCCAATGCCTGCCAATATTGAACCCAGGGTCACAGAAAATGCCCAGAGAATAAACAAGGGGCCGCCCTCTGCCCAAATGGTAGCATCAAGTTCTGCCATAGTAAGAGTCCTGAGGTTGTGATAAAGACTCCGACCGATAATACCGGCGAATGCTACTGCGACCAGTAAGCCAATCCAGAATAGGCTCAAAGCAATTTTTTGCTTATTCATTTTGGTTTCTCCTTTATATTGATTTGATGAGTTGCTGATAAAAGTGGATGTCTCGTACCCCTTGCATGAACCCAATCGACAAAATCTTGGGCGGCATAGCCCCAATCGGCAATGACCCGGTCAAAGTCGAATCCGTCCAACAGGGCCACCGCTTGGCCGATCTCGTGACGCTCAGGCAGCAGTCCCTTCCAGATGTGGGGCGGGCGTTGTCTGCGATTTCTTCTTCGGCCTCATACCAAAGAAGAACCGTACGATATTGAAGTGTCTAATGAGCAGTTCGTACAGAGCCATAATCAGGGCAAAGGAAGCCACGGCGATGATCAGAAACTTCGGCAGTATACCCATATCCCAGGGGATGACGAACCAACCGACGCAAAGGATGACCGTTTGGTGGAGCAGGTAGAAGGGCAGCACTGCCTCGTTGCCGTAGGCCAGCACCTTGTTGTTGAAAGTCAGGTACTTTGCGCCCAGGCTCAACATAAAAACAACCGCGCTCCAACTGGTAATGCTCCACACGATTTGAAACAACACGTATATCAGCGAGAAAGGCTCGTTCCCTGGCGTTGGGTCATAGTCTAATACCAAGGCGAAGAAAGTTATTACACCAAAAAAGCCAATGAGCCACAGGGCCAGGCAGAGCCACCCATATCGCTTGACGCTCTCGGTAAAACGTTTATCGGCCACCATGATGTAGCCTATGACAAAGAAGGCGGCATACCACAAGAAATCGGCCCAACTTCTTCGACCGCTGGAAAGGAAATTAAAGCAAATCATGATGAGGGCCAGGGGGATTGCGAATAGGAATATGCCACCTCGACGATCGCACCACCCGGCCAGTCTATCGATCCAGCGCCGGCCCTGTTCTGATTTTAGATAGAGAAGCAGCGGTAGAGTCACCAACGAAATCAGGAAAAGAAACAGGAGAAACCATAAATGACCGGAAAAGGGGAAGGGCAGCAGATCACCCGGCCAGTCCAAAGAAAGGTGTCCCAGCCCGCTAAAATAGCGCGGCAGCATCTCCCAGAAGGTACCCCGGTATCCCGCATTGCTAAAGATTTCAAAATAGAACTGAGGCGGCATAAGAATAAACAGGCCCACCGTATAAAGAGGAATCAGCAGCCGCTTGACCCTTTCCCCTAGAAACTGTCCGCCGGTCCTGGATTTTAGCGCGTACCAGGCCCCAACTCCGGAAAGCAGGAAGAAGAGTTCCATAACCCAGGGCCAGATCAAACCACTAGCCAGCACAAACACACCAAGGCTCTGCTCTGGATTCTTTAGATGCCAGCCCTCTATATCGAAAAAGCGGGTGCAGTGATAAATGAAGACTGCCAGCATGGCGACAACCCGCAGCCAATCGATGTCGTATCTTCGTTCTTTCACGATTATCCTCCTTTGGCTAATGACCTAAGTTCAGTTGCGGTGGGAGTCCTCCCGGTTGCTGCCAGTACTGGGGATTTCTCTTTACGCAACTTATTGCCATTACTTTTAGCAATCTTATTCAACAGAAACATCGTTTCTTCCGTATTCCTTGTTAATTGGAGACAGAGTGTCTTTCATTGCTCCCTTCAGTGTAGCAAAAAAGGCCTCTTTTGTTATCAGATAGAATGTAGATTTGCGCTACACAAAAAGGACCGCCTGCAAGACAGCCCCTCTCCACATTAGCTGTAGGATTTCTACAACATTTGTTGTAGTTGAGGATACCGTGCAGGGCCGCTTGATCGATCACGGGGCCGTAAAGAGTGGTCGTGCCGTCGCTTTGGTGGGTGAAGGTCATCCCCTCGAACCAATCCGACCAACTCTCATCTGTAGCATAACCGCAAGGTGGTATTAGTGTCATCCCCCGAAAGTGTTATTCAGGGGATTAATTTGTTGTCACTACCAACACCTACTCATTGCTCTTGAAGCGGGGAAACAGATTGCTTTCATCGCACTCTCCTTGATTAGCTTTATCTTGGCTCAGGGCCGTATAAGGCCGATGACGCGCTATCAGGAAATCTCTTTCATACCGAAAAAGGCAAGATAAAAGCCAAGCAAAAGTTCAAATATTACCAATGGGAGCATCAGCCCAAAATTGGCAATTTCAGGCAGATCAATGATTAAGATCAGAACTGAACCTAGCGTATATAAGGCTGTACTGATCAATCCATAAATCGCCAGGATAACTGGAACCCCACATATTCTGGATATTGATTTGATACTCATTTTTTTCTCCTATCGTTTAGCTTACTTTTATTCTATTCTGATGTGGCCGGGTGCGGCTTTATACCAAATACCATATCTATCGTCTTCTTTTCTACCTGCAAACCATTTTGACGCATTAACTTGGCACAATAAAACACGGTAGACGATTCATCATAAATCGCCATCCGACCCCCTGGCTTAAGCACACGAGTCATCTCACTCATGGCTTTATCGGTGTCAAACCCCATATGATGCATTGTTAAACCAGTTATAATAACGTCGAAAGACTCATTATCGTAAGGCAACAGGCGCGCATCTTCATTTTGTAAGCTGACCCGGTCGGCTACCCCTTCAATCTTGGCGTTCTCCTGGAATGCTTCCGGGCGGTTGTCACCTGAACCTTCAGTCCAAATGTCAATACCAATCCCTTTTCCGGTCGTCAAACGCTTGGCAGCGCCCATAACTAAAATACCATTCCCGCAGCCAACATCAATGCACCAGCTAACTCGGTAATAAAACGTGTGACCCGATTTCTGAACCAGCCCTGATGCCCTTGACCATAAGCCATGGCCCGATTAATGCTTCAAACACCAGGTATGGGGGGAATATTATCATTCCGAGATCGAGACTACGATCAAAAAGCATTAGCAGGACATTTATTGATACCAGAGAGACAGATACAATACCCCACAGGGATAAGGCCCGTGGAATATACCTTGATTTATAAAACAGGGTGTACCACAGTATCCCGCCCAAGCAAAAGAACAACATATGTATAGCCCATCCCTGTCTATCAACACCATAATAAAAGAAATTGCCTAACGTTTGAAAGTAGGAGGCATCTGGAGCTCCTGCCTTTACGTATTCCAGGCTTAAAGGTATCAGAGCAAAAGCCCCTATTTTGCTTACGGCAAGAGTTATTGCTTCTGCCAACCACCATCCCAGGGCCACAAGCGCGATGATCTTGTTCTGTTTGTGTAAGACTACATAAAGCAGGGCTGCCAGGACAACGATTCCCAGGCTGGTAACCAGTTCAACCAGAATGCTGATCCGCATCAGGGTCAGGTTGTTTGAAATATTAACAAGGTTATCGGATATGCTCCCGGATCCAATTGCTGAGCTGAACAGGGCATTGCTGAGTATGCTGGCAACAAAAACAATCAAAAATGCTGCTCCCAGAAGCCTGGGGATATTTTTCTCTGAATTCATTTTTTTACTCCTTTTTCTGAATGCTATTGATAAGTTTCATTTTACCGTTTAACATCCGGCACATCTGCCTGGCCGGGTTCAACCCGATTGACCGAGAGCAAGGGCATTCCTAAATCGCGCATTTTCTTTAACAGCCCGTGTAAGGCGGCCTGATCGATTACCGGGCCGGTTAAAAGGGTCTCGCCGTTATCTTCCAAAGTAATGGTCAGGCCCTCAAACCAGTCTGTCCATTGAGGACCCAGATGACCCTTGATTCTGATTTGATAGATCACTGGTTGATGTGGATTAGATTTTGGGTTGAGTTTGTTTGACATTTATGAAACCGAAAGTGATGCGTGATACGTGATGCGTGAGCCGGTTTTTGTCACGCATCACACATCACTCGTCACGCTGGTTGGGATATTTAATTTTTTCCAAGTTCCTTAATGCACAAGTAGTATACCTGTAACACGGTGTTAGTGTATAGACACTTTAGTGTTGTTAGGGGGTGTTGTTTTTGAGGTTATTGAGGGGGAAGGATGTTGAGGGATCTGGCTTTGTTAATGGCCTGGGTGCGGTTCTTAACGCCGAGCTTGCCGTAGATTCTGCGGTTGTGCCCTTTGACCGTGTCCAGGGCGAGGAAAAGCCGCTCGCTAATCTCACGATTCGAGAGCCCTTGGGCAATGAGTTGTAGTACTTCTAACTCCCGTTGGCTCAATGGCTCAACCAGTGACGAAGGACGAACGACGGAACTTTCCCCTTCGTCCTCCGTCGTTCGTCTTTCGTCCTTCGTCGCGTTTTCAAATGCAGCCAGTAACTTGCGCGTATAGTTCGGCATCATCCCGCAAGCCGCTGCTTCGGACAATAGTTGAGCCATTGGCGCACCTTCGTCAACAAAGGTGCGGACGAAACCACCCGGTTCGGCCAACGCCAGCGCATCCCCCAGCAGTTGCACAGCCTTGTCTTTTTCGCCCTGCGCGTGCAGAGCGACCGCCTGTAGAACCATGACCTTGAGCCGTTCATCCTGCCAACCCTTCGCTTCCGCCTGTTGGCGTAGTTGATCCAGCACTGCCAGCGCCGTGGACGTGTCCCCCTGGGTCAGGTGTACCCGGGCCTGGCTGAGGGGGAGTTCGTGCGCCTGCGCCAACTGAGCGGCGGCTGCCAGATCACCCTGGCGAAGCAATACGAATACCTGTGCAGCAGCCACCTCCGGCATACAATCCGTAAAGTGATGCTGCTGCGCAGATTGACTGGCCTCGTCCAGGATAGTGGTCGCGCCGGCCACATCTCCCCGGGCCAGTTTCAGGCGGGCGAGGAACATTTCACAAGCGATGGATTTGTCCGTATGCTCTATCTGTCGTGTCAGTTGGACGCCCTGTTGCCCGTGGCGTTGGGCAGCGTCCAGATCGTTCCACTCGTAGAGTATCCGGGCCAGGCCGAGATGCGCGTCGCCGGTGTATGGCAACGGCTGCTCACCGGCCAGTTGCAGGGCGCGCCGGTAGGTCTGGGCCGCCTGGCGGAACCGGTTCTCTGCCGCTTGCATGCCCCCCAGGCGCTCGGTGGCCAATATGGTAACGATGAGGTGCCCGGCAGTCTGGCCGTTGGCTATGGCCTCAGCATAAGCCTGGCTGGCTACGGCCCGGTCGCCCTGGAGTTGGTAGGCATACCCCAGATTCAAGCTAGCGGCGGCGCGGATGGCCAGGTTGTCGGAGTGGAGAAGATCCAACGCGCGGCGCGACAGGGTAATCATTCTTTCTGGCTGGCGTTGAAGGCCAGCCAACGAAGCGCACCCGTTGGCGATACGTCCCAGGAGATCTCGGGTAGAGGCGTCTTGCCTGGCGTCACCCAGGGCTGCTTCTGCAGCTTGATATGCCTCTTCGGCATTCACAAGTCGCCCCCTGGTCATTAGCACCTCGGCGTACATCACCCACAACGAGGGCCTGGCGTCGAGCAGGCTTGCCGGCAGCGACTCTAGCCAATTCAGTACAGGGGTTACTGCGCCCCGATGGTACAGAGGATTCCCACCCCCCTCGACCAGGCGCGCAGCCCGCTCAAAATCGTTGGCGGCGGCAGCATGGTGCAGAGCTTCGATCTCCAGGCCATTCTTCTCATACCACGCACTGGCGCGGATGTGTAATTCGGCCACACTCCCCCCCTCTTTCCCCCCCCATGGGGGGGAGGAAAGGGGGGGAGGATTTTGGTGCAGTCGCTGCCGCAGCAAATCGGCAAAGAGATGGTGATAGCGATACCAATGCCGCTCATTGTCCAGCGGCACGATGAACAGATTGGCGGCTTCGAGGGCTTCCAGAATGGCTTGCGATTGGATATTAGACACATAGTGCCCTTTGAGTATTGGAGATTGGGCACGATTGCCACTCTCCGATCTCCAGTCTCCAATCTCTCCAACAACAGCATCGCACAGGGGGCCGCTCAGGCGGTCAAGAATTGAGGTTTGCAATAGAAAGTCTTTGGTGCCTTGGGGCTGCCGCTGGAGCACTTCATCGGCCAAATAGTCCTGAATGTAGCGGTCGCTGCCGGTGAATCTGTTGACAAAGTTAGTGACGTCGCCGCTTTGCTCAAGCCCCTGCATCGAGAGCGCGGCCAATTGCAACCCGGCAATCCAGCCCTCTGTACGGGTCTCCAGGGCGGCCACGTTCTCTGCAGAAAGGTCGAGGCCCGTCGCTTTGTCCAGGAAGGCGGCGACTTCGTCGAGCGTAAAGCGCAGGTCAGCGACGCGTATCTCGGTCATTTGGTCATGAGCGCGCAGGCGCGACAAGGGTAAGGACGGATCGCTCCGGCCGGCGATAACCAGGTGCATTTGTGGGGGCAGATGGTCGAGCAAAAAGGTGAGGGCTTTGTCAATGGGTTGGGATTCGATGACGTGGTAGTCGTCGAGGACGAGGACCAGGCCCCGCCCTGCGACCGTAGGGAGTGTCGAAGGGTCATCTGGGAGATCCGCAATTTCATTGAGCAAGGTGGTCATAACCGCTTCGACGTTGACCGCCCCAGGGGATTGAAGCGCAGCCAGTAATCCTTGCCCAATACTGCCCTCAATGGTTTGCAAGGCGGCGACGAAGTAGGCCAGGAAGCGGGCCAGGTCGTTGTCGCTTTCGTCCAGCGAGAGCCAGACAACCTGTGGATTTACGATTTCAGATTTACGATTTACGATTAGGCTTTCTTTTGCGGAGTTTAATCGTAAATCCCGCTCCGTTTCACTTCGGGGACTATAGTCGTCAGTCGTAAATCGTAAATTACTCGCCCATTCGCTGAGCAGGGTGGTCTTGCCAAAGCCGGCCGGAGCGGAAATGAGGGTGAGTTTACGGTGAAGTCCCTCATTCAGCCGCTGAATCAGACGTGGACGGGGGACGAGTTCGGGCCGGACGGGGGGGATATAGAATTTTGTGGTTAGAATTGGGGTGGGTACTGGCATTATCCTGCAAAAGCTTCTTGCTTATGATGGCAGTTGAACGTCATTCTAATTATATAGAGCGGTATTTATTTGTGCAATTGATACGATGAAGAGGCAGATTCTCATTTTAGAATATGTTAGCCAAAACGTAAGACGAACTTTAGTTTGTCGCCCGCTTTGGGACAAGCTAAAGCTTATCTTACAAGAGATTGAAACGATCACTCCTCAAAAAACTCAAGGAGCAGTGCATTGACCTGCTCCGGTTGTTCTCCGCCCATCAAATGCCCCGCATCTACTACCTCAACCCGAACATGGGGGATGTCTTGCACCAACACCCTGGCCGCTTCCGGGTCGCCAACCAGGTTATCTCGCTCGCCAAACACAAACAGCACCGGCACCTGCAAGCTTTGTCTTTCTTCTGCCGAAAATGGTAAAGGCATAACTCTGGTCGGGTTATAGCCACTCATCAACAACCGAAACCACTCTTCAAAGTCCGCTTTCAGTTTTACGCTATCACTGAACGCCCAGCTAAAGGTGCTATCCTGAATGGGCTTGAGCGGAAAAAATTGGGCAAACATAATCCTTATCACCGACTGCGTTGCCCCGGCATACCCCATCGGACCAAGCAGGGCCAGCTTCTCCACTCGTTCCGGGTGGTACAGGGCGTAATTGGAGCCAATGAAACCGCCGTCGGAGGCGCCGACCACATAGGCTTTGTCCACGCCGAGTTTATCGGTGATTTCGGTGTACAGTTCGGCCTGGTCCTGACCGGTTTTCAGAATGTGATCCAGGCTGGTGAACTCGCTCTTCCCGACATCGCCAATCAGGTCGATGGCATAGGTTCGATAGTGTTGGCTCAGTTCTGCCACGTTGTACTTCCACGACCAGCTCGATACGCCCGAGGCGTGCAGCAGCAGCATCGGCGGGGCGTCTTCCGGCCCGCTGACAATCACGTGGACTGTGCCGTATTGGGTATCCACAAAAACATCCTCGTAAGGCACCGGCCAGTCCGCCATTTTTTCGTCGTATATTTCCATAAATCGTGCTTTAATTTCCGGCGATTTATAAACCGAGGTTACCTCTGCGCCGAGTAGCAGTCTGACAAAGACAAACAGCAACCCCACAATCAAAACGCCGCGAAGTACCGGATGAATTGAGAAGTCGAAGCGATTTTGGATAAATGAACTGACCGGCGGCAAACAGAGCAACACCACCAAAAACAAAGCCAGCGCGTGCGCCCAATTGTTCAGCATGAGCATCGAAACGGTTAAAAGACCAAAAAGAATGGCAAAAATCCAACCTAAAACAGGCCATACATAAACCATTTTTCTTTCTCCCCGGATTCAAAGGGTTTGAATTAGAATCCCTCGTAAATTGGCCAGCCATTCACTTAGGGCGTGTTGACATTTCGGATTATGTCATTCTGAGCGACTAAAGGGAGCGAAGAATCTCCTATTTCGCCTTGAATTTGTCCTCGTTACCGGAGATTCCTCGTCGTTTATGCCCTTTGGGTGCTGTGCTCCTCGGAATGACATTTTTGGACAAATGTCAACAGAACCTGGGCAGTTCCGAAAAAATACCTGTGCCCTGTGGGTACAGGCGGGTAATTGTCCCAACTCCGTGAACCCGCAGGGCAGGCCCACAGGGCAAGTGATGTGAAGCGTGAAACGTGATGTTTTTACGCCATAAACCCTCACGTATAGAGTTTGGTGGTCAGGAGGGGTGCGAGCATTTCACCTTTATTGGCAGCACATGGATTGGAAAGGTTAGCGACGGATCTTTGTAGCCCTGATACCTTCACAGGCCCAACCAATCAAAATAAAAACCGTGCTTTCCAATTCGCGTTGATTGGCATTGTTAGGACGCATTTTGGGCTGCAGACTCTACTCAATTCACTGGCCCGTACTATCATATCTGTCTTCATCGACTTTGCTCAACTTTCTATCCCCAAGATCCCAATCCTGGTCTGCTCTACTCATTTCTCTCGTTTCATGGTCACCATCCAGGGCTTGGAATGTTCCCTCATCTGCCGTTGTCTTTTGGACGGCAGTTCGTGGATTGACCAGTTCTACCCGCCCAAATATCTGCTCCAAAATCCGGAGCGTATTGGCTGACAACTTACACTCTGATGATACCCGGCAAAGCATTGTTTTGTAACACGGCTGGCGTGTGGGATCAGTATCGTTGCCAACCCGTACGGCGAACCGTTCGACCTGCTCATCCGTGGCCTGGACAATCATCACCGTGTCAAAATCAAATAGCATTTGTTGGGTTAACCCGTTCACCGTCAAGGTATTGTTCTGTTCAGACCATTCTGTCCTCATCCCACTATCCAGTATTGCCACGACTGACTTCACTGAAAAGAAGCGTTCGCTCTGGCTACACATCCGGCAGCCATAGTAGGTGATTAAATTTCGTCGCGATAGACGGATCTGGTGTGCACTGCACCGTACCATACAATGGCGACATACCAACTGAGAAGTCCAATCTCCAAGCCGGGCGGTCGTTGCCTGGGCAATATCTTTTAGCATCTCAATGACGATGGGACGTAACTTATTGTTTTTGTCTGTGGCCAGCGCTGCCAAGGCGGGCACGGCTTCTCCACCCAGCTCCACAACTCGATAAACGTCTGTCAGCTCAACCAATAAGTCAAATACGAATTGCAAGTATTTGACGTCGGTTTCGACGCCATATTGTTTGTAAGATATTTGGCGGCCATTTGATTCGGCCTTAAATTCGCCCTTGAGATGGTCGCCTGGCGTCAGCACCTTGACTGCTTTCTCAATCGTGATTTGTTCTACAGCCCCCTCTTTTTTTGATGAAAGATGACCGCCTGTCGATTTGGCAGCCAGGAAAATGCGGGTAGTAGTGCGGCTGCTTTTGCTTGGGTTTTTTGGGAAGGTATCAAGGGTAAGATGATGCCCTTTATAGGTGCCGGTCACAAAAGCTCCGGTCCAAGAATCACCCGGTACAAACCTTAGTTCATAATCTGTGGTCAGGCTTTGCCAGGAGGCTTTCTTCCGTTCATTGTACAGGTAAATTAGGTTAGAGATGTAGCTAGGAATAAGAAGCATACAGCCCATCAAAAAAACTAAGACCGTAAGCAGCATAAAGCCTACAAAAAGGATCGACAGCCCAAAAATTAGACTTTCCATCGTAACCACTACTTCGAGCAAGCCATCAAGTCTACCATAACATTTTATCATTATGATTGAAAAAAAGCTACAGTGGCGCGGCTTGCTGGGCTGTTGTGGGTTTGGCTGTCTTGAGTATAATTCGTTACGGGATTAAGGGGCTTTGGGGGGGCGGCGAAGGAAGGATGAACCCCACCGGGGCAGGTGATGAGGGGGGAGGGCAGTGGCAAGGTGGGGGCAGGTTGTGGTTGTAGGCGGGCGCAGGGTGTTTTTGCCCGGTATGGGTAATTGTCCCAACTCCATGAACCCGCAGGGCAGGCCCACAGGGCAAGTGACGTGAAGCGTGAAACGTGATGTTTTTACGCTATAAACCCTCACGTATAGAGTTTGGTGGTCAGGAGGGGTGCGAGCATTTCACCTTTATTGGCAGCACATCGCGTCAAAGACTGGCGGTTGTGGTCCGCCCCGATTATATCCTGATGACTATCTTGAAAAATCGCCACAGACAAGTAATTTTCTGAGTAATGTGTTACAGCGGATGATTTACTAAAGCTGGCTGAACGCCGTCGGCAAGCAAAGGCCAATGATACACCGTGAGTAAAATCTATTTCCATGGGGTCAATGATAATGCGTGAGGAGATTAGTGTCAATTTGTGGGGTACGTCTGCTAAGATTTGCTGCATTTTAATTTTTTCTACATAAAGGTTGGTGATGTCGTTGTTGTCAACTTGGTTTATCATAACTCTTTGGGTTTGTCAAGAGAGGTAATAAATGTACGGATCATCAAGCGATTGGACAGACTTGTACGGTATGAGAGTAGTATGGCCAAACGTCAAAAGTGGAGATACTTCCCAAATTAGGTGGAGCGGGAACGGGTCGGGACCTGGCCTAGATCCATAAGAACTTGTAAGTCTTGAGCCAAATGCAGAAGAAAGAAGCACCCAGAAAATACCACTAGATGTTGTGGCACATATAAACAATACTACAATATAGCCGCTTTTATGCTTATTCTTTTCAAAAGGGTCTCTTTATGCTATACTGACACAGGAAAGAACTTCATAGACTAAACTTCAAATGACGACATTGCTTACGTTTTACGCTCGATGAACTAATGGAGTCAGTTAATGACTTTAGGTATATATTGGTGCGATAGTTGTCATCATCCGGTTAAAATAGCCAAAGCTACCTCCTGTCCCATTTGTGGTGAAAAGACGCGCTATCTAACTACAGATGTCCGGCCTGTGTTTGCCCGTGAACGTCGTATTCTACAGTTTTATGGTCACGGCCCTCTAACAACTGATAATGTTTGGCGTAGCAGCAAGAGCCGTTTCTATTATATAAACGGTCAATCTATTTCCCTGCCGGGGACAGCCCAGCTTAAGAATGATTTGCCTGCTATAGCCGAATATATCCGTGACAGTAACCACTACGACAGCTTGGATAAGCGGTTAATCCAAGCTTATCAACGACAGATTGAAGTTAATCGCGCCCATTTATTGGCTTTGGAAGATGAAGCTTTTCAATTTATCCAACAGGCGGTTAACCGTTTCCCACGACGAACCCTTATGGTTTCTTTATACTCGATGATCAAGTTTTTGATGACAAATTTTACCTGAGCCATAAGGTGCGTTAAGATAGGCTTCCAAAAACTTCAGAAAAGAACAAATACCAAGGAACGGAAGCCAGATGTATATAGACGATCCC
>DAOUMU010000223.1:0-75807 GCA_034409055.1 Anaerolineae bacterium | reverse complement strand
GGTGGCGCTGGCTTGCTGTCTGAACATGTGCGGTGCGGTCCACTGTTCGGATATCGCCATACTGGGTTACCACCGCAAGCCGCCTCTGCTGGACCATGAATATCTGGACAAGATGTGCGAGATTCCTCTGGCCATTGCAGCCTGTCCCACCGCAGCCATCAAGCCGTCCAAGATAGAAGTCAAGGGCCAGACGGTCAAGAGCGTGTCTGTCAACGAGGCGCGGTGCATGTACTGCGGCAACTGCTATACCATGTGCCCCGGTATGCCGCTGGCCGATCCGACCGGCGATGGTATCTCGATCTGGGTGGGCGGCAAGATCTCCAGCGCGCGCACGCCACCCAAGTTCTCCCGCCTGGTTATTCCTTTTCTGCCTAACAACCCGCCCCGCTGGCCCGAGGTCACCAGCGCCGTCAAAAATATCATCGAAACTTGGGCTAAGCATGCCCGCAAGCACGAACGAATGGGCGAGTGGATCGACCGGATCGGCTGGGAGCGCTTCTTCGACCTGACCGGTATCCCCTTCTCTATCCAACTCATTGACGACTTTACCCTGGCCCCCGAGACCTACCGCTCGACACCAACCTTTAAGTGGTAAGGGGGTGATCTTATGGCAGAGGTAACCGAGGAACTCAAAACGCAGATTGTTGAGTTTTTCAAGCAAAAGCAGAAGATGATGACTCACAAGGATGTGGCCAAGGGCCTGAAGATAGATAATCGGACGGCCAAGAAGGCCCTGACCGAACTGGTCAACGCCGGTACCTTGGAGTTCACGTCCTTTGGCGGGGCAACCTTCATCAAGCTCCCCGAAGAATAACTATCAGTAATCACAACAGTAAGTCAGTAATCAGTAATTGACATATCTGATTACTGACTACTGATTACTGATTACTAACCACTACTGACTACTCAGTTTATGGAGGTGTAGTATGCCACTTATCAAACTGGACGGAATCGAAGTCGATGTAGACGAGGACGGCTTCATTCAAGAACCTGATAAATGGACTGAAGAGCTGGCGGTAGCCATTGCCAAAACCGAAGATGTAGAAGAGTTGACCGAAGATCACTGGAAAGTGATCAACTACCTGCGCGGATACTACCAGGAATTTGGCATCGCGCCAATGATTCGCAAGCTCTGTAAAGAAACCGGCTTTAAGCTCAAATACATCTACGAGCTTTTCCCCAGCGGCCCGGCTAAGGGCGCGTGCAAAATTGCCGGGTTGCCCAAACCCACCGGTTGTGTGTGATCTGAAAAGGAGTAGAGAGCCGGAAAGAAGCGAAAGAGAACACTCCCTACTCCTTTTCTCTCCAACCCGGACATCGGAATTGCCTACGGTCGTAGGGTAAAAAAACTAAACAAATTTATAGCTTTTTATGTAGGGTAAGTTGCTAACTTGCCCCAGCACTGTTGACAAGTTAGCAACTTGTCCTCCAATCTGTCCAATTTTTGCTGACAGGGTGCTAATTCGATAGGTTATCACCTATTTGTGGTATTTTTTTATTTTTTATTCCAATTGCGTTGGCCGAGTTTTCTAAATTTCGTCTAGAGCCGACCCGATTTGCGAGGAGGGCATATGGATACCCCCACAGCTCTATGGATATTGGCCTCATACTTGATTATTGGCCTGGCTTATTTTGCCGGTCTGACATTTATACTGGGTTTGTTGTGGCGACTTTGGGGCTATCTGCGTACCCCAATGCCCTGGCCTGAGGTTACCACCCCGGCTCCCGAAACCGAAGGGGGAGCTATAGCCCGTATCATCGGCGACGTGCTTCTCTTCCCCAACCTCTTCAAGGCTGATAAGTTCCTGTGGGCCGGGGCCTGGATCTTCCACGTGGCCCTGGGGGCCATCCTGTTTCGACACCTGCGCTACTTTACCTATCCGGTCCCCGGCCTCGTTCTTTACATGGAAACAGTAGCCTTGTGGTTTGGCTACATCTTCGGCCTGGCGACTCTATATCTGCTCTGGCGGCGGCTGGCTTTGCCGCGCACATTGTACGTGTCGGGCTTGCCCGACTACTTTGTCCTGGTTCTGTTGGGGGCTATTACCGGGACAGGTATTATGGTTAGCTATTGGGCCCACGCCTACCTGGTCGATGTAAAAGCCTTTATGCTCGGCTTGCTCACCTTACGCCCGGTTCCGCCGCCCGTCCATCCCCTGTTTCTGATCCACTTCTTGCTGGTTCTGGTCCTGATGATTTACTTCCCCTTTAGTAAATTGTTACATGCGGGCGGTATCTTCTTCAGTCCGGCTCGCAATGAACCCTATGAGATTCAGAAACCGGGCAAGCGTTATGTAAATCCCTGGAATTATCCAGTTCGTTAGGTTTCTGGAGGAGACAGACGAATGGCCAAATTCGACGAGACCCCGATTATCAAAGACCCGGCCAGAGAGGGTATCCTGGCCCCGCCCGACATCCGCGAGCATGCTACGGTTGACGTACGCTGCTGGCCTGGTAAGGCCAAAGACCACGCGGTCATTGACCTGCCGGTGGAACGTGTGCCCGACTGGCAGGAGAAGGGCATCGCCAAATTGGGCGAGTTACTGGAAAAGAACAAGGCCCTGCGGGTCTATATGGATATCTGCGTCCGTTGCGGCGCTTGCACCGACAAGTGCCAGTTTTACCTGGGCACCGGTGATCCACAAAATATGCCGGTGGCCCGGGCCGAATTGCTTCGTAAGGTCTACCGGCGCTACTACACCCTGGGTGGACGGATGTTCCCCGATTTGACCGAAGCGGCCGACTTCGACGAAGAGATGCTGGAAAAGTGGTATACCTATTTCTACCAGTGCTCCGAGTGCCGGCGCTGCTCCGTCTTTTGCCCTTATGGCATTGACACGGCCGAGATTACTATGGCTGCCCGCGAAATCATGAGTAGCATCGGGGTTGCTACCAAATACGTGACTGAAGTGGTGGCCAAAGTTTACGAGACGGGTAACAACCTGGGCATCCCACCCCTTGCCTGGATCGACAACTGCGAATTTCTGGAGGAGGACGTAGAGGATGAGGAGGGGATTGCCCTCCGCTTCCCGGTGGACGACTATGGGGCGGACATCTTGCTGGTACCGCCTTCGGCCGACAATTTCGCCAACGTTGACACCATGATTGGTTATGCCAAGCTCTTCCACCTACTGGGCATCAGTTGGACCACCAGTACCTATTGTAATGAAGCAGGTAATTTCGGCCTGTTCCTCAACTACTTCAACCTGAAAAAAGTCAACAAGCGCATCATTGAAGCGGCCCGGATGCTCAACGTGAAGACTATTATCTGGGGTGAATGTGGCCATGCTTGGCGGGCCGGTATTCTCACACCTACCCTCAACGGACCAATGGATATGTTCGACCCGCCCTACCCTTATCACATCAGCCAATTCATCGTGGACATACTGCGTAAAGGCGCCCTGGACGGTAAAATAGACAAGAGTGCCAACGACGATTATCTTGTTACCTACCACGACCCATGTAATCCAGCCCGGGCCGGTCAATTACTTGAGGAGCCACGTGAGGTGATACGCGCTTCCTGCAACCGTTTTGTCGAGATGCCACCTGATACCATCCGCGAGAAGACCTACTGCTGTGGGGCGGGCGGTGGTTTGCTGACCGACGAAGTGATGCCCATCCGCATGGCCGGCGGCAAGCCACGGGCCATGGCGGTCAAACATGTCAAGGCCAATTACCTGGCTACCCCCTGCGCTATTTGTAAGGCCCAATTGCCGGAAGTGATGAAGTATTGGGATGTACCGGCCCAAGTAGGGGGGGTGATCGATCTGTTGGCCAACGCACTCAAACTGTGAGTGAGACTTCCGAGAACTCTCTTTAGTGTTGGGAGGCAACGTGATACGAAAAATAGTTCTGGTTGTCGCAATCTTGATTATTCTGGCCTTGGTGGTGGGCTTCTATCCCACTTACGTCGAGAAGCCGGTCAAGGATGGCCCTGGGCCAATGGCCGTTCGCCTGGACCCTGACCTGCCTGCACCGGCCACCCACAGTCCCCTGGACTGGTGGCAGAGCCATCACTTTGATGTGGTCAACCAGGGTGACCTGACCCAAAAAGATTGTCTGTATTGTCACGCACCTGAGACGTCGTGCAATAATTGTCATAACTACGTAGGGGCGAATCTTATCAGCGAGTAAGCGGGAGTATGACTTATGGCTGACTCTGAAAACGATACCCAAGCAAACGAGATATCTAGGCCTTCGATTTTGGCCTCTCGGCGGCGATTCATTCAACTGGGCCTAACGGCTATCGGCGCGGCCTGGGCCGGCACCCTGGTACAATCGCAACTCTTTCCCCAGGCCACGACCCAGGAGGCCAAACCGGTTGAGTTTTCTCTGTCCGAGTTGCCGGTGGGGGGAGTGAAATATATCACCTACGGTGGGGTGCAGAGTATTGTCCTCCGTACGCCAGAGAGCATCAGGGCTTTCTCGCTGGTTTGTACCCACCTGGGCTGCATTGTGAAGTGGCAAGAAGGTGAGAAAGAATTTTACTGTCCCTGTCACGACGGCTACTTTGACCAGTTCGGCGAAGTTATCGCCGGCCCACCACCGGTGCCGCTCGAGGAGTTCCCGGTGAGAGTAGAGGATGACAAGGTTATTGTGGGAGAACTGGTCTGAGTAAGCACGGAGGCAAGTAATGAAACGATTATTATTGCTCTTAACCCTGTTTGTCACCATCGTCTTGGTCCTGGCGCTCACCAGCCAGTCGACCCAGGCCCTGCCCGAATATTCCACGCAGACCGGCGAACCGTGCGCCAGTTGTCATATCAGTCCATCCGGGGGTGGTCTACGCACGCCCCGTGGGCAGGCCTGGGTCGGCGCTGGCAAGCCTGGCGCCGTGCCCGACTTGACCGAGTCGCTGGAATTGCTGGGCGTTCACCTGGAAATCGACGAGAGTGCTTACGTCACCGTCCCTGAGTCGATTCCGGCGGCTGAACCCCTCCGCCTTAAGCCGGGACAGGCCAGGGCGATTCATGACTGGCTAAAGGATTATGAAGGTAATTAGCCGGGCGAATGAGCGAATGGCGAATGATGAATCGTAGAGCGTAGTCAGTTGTCATTCGCCATTTACCTATTCGCCAATTCGCTAGGAGTGTGCAATGGACAAAATTTCGCGGCGAGACTTTATCAAAATAGGCGCTACGGCTACGGCCGCCGGGGCAGCAGTGGCGGCGGCCAGGGGTACCTGGACCTTGCTGGAGCAGGGAGGTGGACCGGTAGCCAATCGCAGCCGGGCGGTGGCCGCCGCCTCGCTTGACGAAACCTGGCTCAAAACCACCTGTACCCTTTGCCCCTCCGGTTGTGGACTCGAGGTGCGGGTGGTAGACGGCAAAGCCGTCAAAGTGGAAGGCAATCCGCTCCATCCGCTTAATCAGGGAGTGTGTTGTCTCAAAGGGCAAGCCTCCCTGGAGGTGCTCTACAGCCCGGAACGCCTGCCGCGCCCGCGCCTGCAAACCGGACAGCGGGGCAGTGGCGATTGGACCGAAATTTCCTGGGACGATGCTCTGGCCCTGGTGGCCGAACAATTGACCGCGTTACGTGAAGATGGCCAGGCCCATACCGTTGCTTTCCTCCACGGTGACACCCGGGGCCAGATGCGGGCCTTGATCAACCGTTTTATGGCGGCTTATGGCTCACCCAACACAATCTCACGCCATAGCCTGGACGAACAGGCCACCCGGCTGGCTATGTTCCTGACTCAGGGCATCAACGGCCTCCCTGTCTGCGATCTGAATGGAGCCAGTTATGTGGTCACCTTCGGCGGCAATCTATTGGAATCGAGCCGGCACGTCATCGGCTACCTGGGCTCGCTGGCCTTTATGCGACGGGGTGGCCCCCAGCGAGGTAAGCTGGTCGCCGTCCATCCGCGTCTATCGCTGACCGGAGTCAAAGCTGACGAGTGGGTGCCTATCAGGCCTGGTACCTACGGCGCGCTGGCTTTGGGCATGGCCAACGTGATCATCAATAGCGGTCTGTACGACGAGGCGTTTGTCCGGGATTTCACCTTTGGGTTCGAGGAGTTTGAGGACGAGGCCGGTCGCCTCCATATGGGCTTCAAACGCCTGGTATTGGAGCAATACCCCTTAGACCGGGTTGAATCGATCACCGGTATTCCCTCGGCCGATATCGCCCGCCTGGCCGGGGAATTCGCCACCAACCGCCCGGCGATCGCAGTAATGCCCACCGGACCCGGTGGCCTGGCCAGTGGCAACAGCCTGTATACGGCGATGGCCGTCCACGCCTTGAATGCCCTGGTGGGCTCCATCGACGCGCCGGGTGGGGTGTGGGTGCAACGATTTCCCGACCTGGCCGAATGGCCCGAATTCACCCTTGATGAAGTGGCCGGAGCAAGTCTGTCCCAGGAACGAGTTGACGGAGCCGGTTCAGACGGGTTACCGCTGGCCTTGTCGGCTTATCAGAACGTGGCCGACCGTATTCTGAGCGATAAACCCTATCCCGTGAACATGCTCTTTCTCTGCAACGCTAACCCGGTCTACGATGCGCCCAATAGCAAACAATTTGCCCAGGCCCTGCTGAAAGTACCCTTTGTGGTCAGCTTTGGTTCTATTCTGGATGAGAGTGCGGCCCATGCTAACCTGATTTTACCGGCCAGCACCTTTTTGGAGGTATGGGGTGACGATTACATCGAAGGAACCGGTTACGCGGGCGTATCGTTGCGCCGGCCGGTGGTCGAGCCGGTTCACGATACACGCAACCCCGGCGATGTCCTGTTGAGCTTGGCGGCAATGGTGGGGGGGGCGCTGGCCGAAGCCCTCCCCTGGGACAGTTACAAAGAGTTGGTTGAGTATCGTCTGTCTGGCATTGATATGGACTGGGCTAAATTCGAGGAGAACGGGACCTGGTCGGAGATGGTCTACTTCAATGCAGCGCCGGGTAGTCCCGCCTGGGCCAACGTGGTTGGGCGCGACCGGCTGAACGCACCGCAAGATGGCCGCTTCGACTTCTTCTCGCGCGAACTGTTTACGGTTCTGGCTTCGCCAGATGATCTGGATTGCCTGCCTCACTTTGACCTGCCTGAGATTGAGGGCAGCGGTAGTGCAGAGGTCTATCCTTTCCTGCTGGTCACGCAGACCCTTATCACCCAGCCACGGGGTTGGGAAGGGATCATCCCCACCCTGCAAGAGTCCTACGGCTTGCAGAACAATATAAAATGGTCCAGTTGGGTGGAGCTCAACCCCCGGGCCGCCGAAGTGTTAGAGGTACAAAACGGTGACCTGGTGTGGGTTGAGTCGCCCGTAGGCCGGGTGCAAGTTCCGGTTCGCCTGTTTGAGGGGATTTGGCCCAACGCAGTGTACATGCCACCCGGTCAGGGACACCGTACGTTGGTCAAGTGGGGACGCGGTTCCGAGGCCGACATCGTGGTTGGGGCCAATCCTAATCAGTTGATGGTAGCCGGTACCGAGCCCCTGGGTGGCCTGGTGGCCACCAACCCAACCCGGGTAAGGATTTATAAGGCGTAAGGAGGTTTGGTTATGACCCGATGGGGAATGGTAATTGATCTGGATAAATGTTTCGCTTGCCAGAGCTGTACGGCGGCCTGCCGCATGGAAAATAATACCCCGGTGGCCGGTCCTGACCAGACCGCCCGGGACCGGGCGATTTTGTGGAACGAGGTACTGCCTTTTGTGGAGGGGGAATATCCCAATGTAACGATGAGCTTCATTCCCCGCCCTTGCCAGCACTGCGACAATCCCCCCTGTGTCAAAGTTTGCCCGGTGCAGGCCACCTACATCGACGAAGAGGGGATTGTGTTGGTGGATTACAACCGCTGCATTGGCTGTCGTTTTTGCACCGTTGCCTGTCCGTATCAGGTGCGTTACTTTAACTGGTACGCACCAGAGTGGCCGGAGGAATTGAAAGAACATCTCAACCCGGACCCAGAAGTAGCGCCCCGGCCCAAGGGTGTGGTGGAAAAGTGTACCTTCTGTATCCAGCGACTGCGCAAGGCTCGGGAGCAGGCCGAGGCCGAGGGCCGTCCCTTTCAGGCTACCGACTTCGTCCCGGCCTGCGTGCAAACCTGTACCGGCCACGCCCGTTACTTTGGTGATCTGGACGATCCCGATAGTTTGGTTTCCCAATTAGCGGCCAGTCCCCGCGCCTTCCGTTTGCTGGAGGAGATGGGCACCAAACCAAAGGTCTATTATTTGAAGCAAGGATAGTCAAGTAGTCAAATAGTCAGGTGGTGCCAGAACTAGCCGACCAATTGACTAACCGACCAATCGACCAACCGACTAACCGACCAATCGACTAATCGACTATCCGACTAAAGGAACGAGTGTTATGAACCAACCTTACCGCGAATCGGAACTTGAACGAACCGTCCTCCGACCATTGCGCCAGACCACGATGCAATTTTGGCTGGTCATTGGGGCCATTGGACTGGTCTTCTTGTGGGGGGTGGTCATGCTGGGCCGGCAGTGGTGGCTAGGTCTGGGAGTGACCGGGCTGAGCCGGCCGATTTATTGGGGCATCTATCTGAGCAACTTCGTCTTTTTCATCGGTATCAGCCACGCCGGCACCCTCATCTCGGCCATTCTGCGGGTGACTCAGGCCGAGTGGCGCCGCTCCATCACCCGTATCGCCGAGGCCATCACCTTCTTTGCCCTGATCCTGGGGTTGCTGCAAGTCTGGTTTGATATGGGCCGGCCGGAGCGCTTTTTCTATCCCTTCATTTGGGGACGTTACGAGTCACCTTTCTTGTGGGACTTCACTTGCATCGGCATTTATCTGTTGAGCAGTACCCTCTATCTCTACCTGCCGATGATTCCCGACCTGGCCCGCATGCGGGATCACATGACCAATGCCCCCGCCTGGCGACGCTGGCTCTACCGGGTGATGTCCTTCGGCTGGCATGGCAGTCAGGAGCAACACCGGCGGCTGGAGAAGGGCATCAGCATTATGGCCATTCTCATTATCCCCATCGCCGTCTCGGTCCACACCGTTGTTTCCTGGATCTTTGGCATGACCATGCA
Source organism: Anaerolineae bacterium (assembly GCA_034409055.1). GTDB lineage: Bacteria > Chloroflexota > Anaerolineae > 4572-78 > J111 > DAOUMU01. The sequence continues at coordinate 66,817 of DAOUMU010000223.1, read as the reverse complement.
GCCGATGTGGCACAGCACCATCCTGGGACCGTATTTCGTCGTGGGAGCCATCTTCTCCGGTATTGCCATGCTGTTCATCTTTATGACCCTCATTCGCAAGGCCTGGCACCTGGAGAAGTGGATCGGTGACAAGCAATATAATTATCTGGGAATACTACTGTTGGTGATGAGCGCCTTTTGGGGCTACTTTACGCTGGCCGAATATTTGACCACCGGCTACGGTTCCCTGGTTCACGAAGCAGAGGTGTTCGAAGCCAAAATGTTTGGTGAGTATGCCGGCTGGTTCTGGGCAATGGTCTTTTGCAATCTAATCTTGCCGTTTGCCATCCTGCTGTGGCGCAAGGGACGCACGCCGACAGGTACCTTTATCGCTGCCCTGTCTGTGGCCATCGGTATGTGGATTGAACGCTTCACCATCGTCGCCCCCAGCCTGACCCGGCCCTCGTTGGGCCTTGAGCGAGCCATCTATGCTCCGACCATTACCGAGGTGGGCATCACCGCCGGTTCGATAGCCCTGTTTGCCTTGCTTTTCCTGTTCTTCTTCAAAATCTTCCCGGCGATCTCTGTCTGGGAGGTAGAAGAGGGTGAGGAAGTCGAGGCGGTTCGGCGCAAGGCCGAAGAATTGGTTCACGCAGTTAGCGGTTAGCAAGCTAACGGCTAATGGTTAATAGCCACTGGAGGACATGAATGGGATATTGGTTAATGGACACCGCTGGCGTCGGCTCAATCATTGTCATCGTGGTGGGCCTGACCGTGCTGATTGCTTACATTTACATGGTACGTTGGATTCAAACGGCTCCACCTGATCCGAGCTCTGCCGAGCCTGACCAGCCGGGTGAAGAGGGGGTAGCCACCGAGGCGGGAGGTGCAGCATGAAATCAACTCGAATACCCATACCGGGTGCGCTGCTGGCATTGTTCGTCATCTTGTCGCTGGTGTTGGTGATCCTATTGGCGGCCAGTCCTACCCTGGCAGAGACACCGACCCGCTCGCCAAAACTCTCGGCAGTTCAGCCGGGTAATTATTGCCTCAGTTGTCACACGTCCGGTGACGACCGGCTGGCCACAGTGACGACCTGGAGCGGCAGTATCGAGCGGGAGATCGTTAGTGGTTGTGCCGCGGCCGGTCGGGTACACGAAGAGCTGTATTACACCGAGCGGATACTGCTGGCCATTGATCGGGCTCGCTCTGAGATACCCAACCGGGTGGACGCCAGCAAGACCGATGCCCGGATCGCTGCCGCTCGTCAGACCTACAGCCGTATGCTTGACACACCGGTGTCCAGTCTCGATGCTGTTTCGTCTGAGGGACAGGTGCTTCGTTTTCGACTGGGCAAAAATTACACCTGGCTGAATCAGGTGCGCGACCTTGTCAAGCGGCAGTGGGTGTTACTCATCGCCGGCTTGGTGACGCTGGTCTTGCTCGTTTCGCTGGGCTGGGGGCTACAAACTATTTCCCGATTCAGCGCCAAAGGCAGCACCCCACATGTTTCTCGCGCTTTTAAGATCGGTTTCAAAGTTATATTCTTCGTCGTTCTGGTTTTCATTTTGTTCGCCCTACCCATTTTCCGGGTGCCTACCCAGGAAGTGGAGAGTGCCAGCGAGGCGGAACAGGCCCGGCAGGTTGCCATTGACATGGCCGGACGGGTGGCCGATGCCACCGACCGGGCCCTGGCCCGCTCCTGGATGCTGGCCCGCGTGGGAGCGGCCTGGGCAGATCACAATCCTGAGCAAGCCGAGAATGCTTTGACGGCTGCTCTGGCCGCTGCTGAAGAGACACAAATGAACACCATCGCCCTATGGGGCGAGGCCCAGGCAGTACGTGAGGGAGCGGTTGGTTCGGCGGCCGCGCAAGAGAAGGCCGACCTGGTGGCCGATCGTCTGAGTGCCACCAACTTCCGGGCCTGGGCCTGGCGCCTCATTGCCGCCGAATGGGCCACGGTGGATCCGGTCCGGGCCGAGGAGATTTTGGCAGAGGCCCTGGTTGTGGCCAATAAAAACTTCGGGCTCTACCGCGAATTGGACGTGCGGGGCATTGCTGTTACCTGGGCCACGATCAACCCGGAGCAGGGTTTAGCTATTGCCGAGCGGGTGTACAATCCGGCCTTGCAGGCCTGGGCCTTATGGGAGATTGCAGCGATCACCGGTGACTCTTCCCTCTACGACCGGGCCGCTGAGGCTGCCCGGCAGGTGGCCGACCCGGTCGACCGGGCCCGTTCGTTGCGCGAAATTGCTGTCCGCTCCGGAAACCAGGCCCTCTTTCAGGAAGCACTGGCGGCCTTGGAGGGAGTTGAAGGAGCTGCTCTGGCTTATGCGCTCAGTGATCTGGCCGCTGCCTCCGGCGATGCCGGCATCGCCGTTCAGATTGACCCGGCTTATCCCGACGCTCGTGCTGCCGCCCTGTATCGTATTGGCCAATTCGATGAGGCCTGGACGGTCGCAGCCGAAATCACGGACCCGTTCGATCAGGCGCGCGCACAGACGGCCATCGCCGGGGCCTGGGGTAACGTCGATGCGGCCAATCAAATTACCGACTCCACCCTGCGCGACCTGGCTCTGCGTGACATTGCTATTGCCAAAGAAGACCCTGCCCTGGCGGCAGGTATTGAGTCAGCCTACTATCGGGTGCAGGCACTGACGGCCTTGGGCCAATACCAGGCCGCTTTTGAGGCCGCCGAGGGGTTGAGCGATACTTATCCACTGCGGGCCTTGGCCGTGGCCTGGGCTGAGAGTGACCCGCAAAAGGCCCTGGCGGTGGTGGATCTCATGGACCGGGAGGTCGATAAGGCCGAGGCCTTGCGGGCTATTGCCGTGGCTACCGGCGACGAGGCCACCTTCGAACGCGCTTTGAATCTGGCTCTGGCCGCCCGGGTGAGTGGTGATGCCCTGGCTCCCGCCGAAGCGTCGCTGGTTCTGGGCAAAGCCTTCAACGCTATCGATGCCACCCGGGCAGAGGCTGCTTTTGCCCAGGCTTATGAGGTGGCAGAGCGAATCTCGACCAAATATAAATAATTATTCATTGTTCCAAAGGAGATGGGCCTATGGACATTGTTTCGATCAACCGCATCATTGCCGTGGTTGGCCTGGGCTTATGTGTTATCGGCATAGCTGTCAGGCTTCGCGATATTATGAACCGCCCTTTTAAAGAGGACCTTTCCAGAGCCCGGGGTAACATCTGGCGGGGGGTGCTTTATGCCTTCACCCTGGGCATGGCCCCCTGGGAGAAAGAGAGTACCCGTCTGCACTGGATGGCCTATTTTCGAGGTATCTTCTTTCATGTCGGTATCTTTATGGCTTTTGGAGTGCTGTTTGCCAGTCCGTGGCTAACTGTCATTCCCTTGCCCATCATCTGGTTGGCCATACTGGTGACGGCCGTTGGGGCAGTGACCGGCTTTGCTGGCATCGTGATGCGCTTGGCCGAGGAGGACCTACGAGTCCTTAGCTTGCCCGACGATTACTTCTCGGTTTTTCTGACCTCGTTATTTGTGGCCCTGGCCTTGGTGGTGTTACTGTGGCCCGTAACGTTGCCAATCTTTTATATTGTGGCGGCCGTGATGTTGGTTTACATTCCGTTCGGCAAAATTCGACACTGTGTTTACTTCTTCTACTCCAAATTCTTCTTCGGACTGGGCTTTGGCCACCGGGGGGTGATCGGACAACCTGGCAGTGAGTACGCCGACTGAGAGGGGCAAATATGTCTGAAAAGAAATTTAGCGATGATCGTTTTAAACTAACTGACGAGAAGGCTGAATTAGCCCTTGAAGTGCTGCGTCAGCGTCTCAATCGACAACTGGAAGCCTCGTTGGAGGTTTGTGTTCGTTGCGGTATCTGCGCGGATTCGTGTCATTACTACGTGTCTAATCCCAAGCCGGAACACGTTCCGGCCTATCGGGCCGAGCAGTTGCGCAAAATTTATCGCAAACTTTTTGATCCGGCCGGCAAAGTCGCGCCAGGCTGGGTCGGTGCGACTGAACTTGACCAGGAGATGGTCGATAAGCTCATGTATGCTGCCTTTGGTACCTGTACGATGTGCGGCCGGTGTGTACTCAACTGCCCGATGGGGGTGGATACGCGCCACATTATCCGTACGGCCCGGGCCATGCTGACTGCTATTGATATGACCCCCGAAGGTCTTAAAGCAACCGTCGACGTTCATCTAGAGACGGGTAACAACATGGGGGTGGGTGAAGAGGACTACGTTGAAACGTTAGAATGGATGGAGGAAGAACTTCAGGAGGAGTTAGAAGATCCGACCATTAAAATCCCCCTCAATAAGAAAAATGCCCGGGTGGTATATACCTTCAACCCCCGTGAGGTCAAATACTTCCCCTATCTCATTCAGGCGGCGGCCAAAATTTTTAACGCAGCCGGTGAGGACTGGACTCTGAGCACCGAAAGTTGGGATGCCACTAACTACGGACTCTTCTCCGGCGACGATGAGGCCGCGCGTACCATTGCCCATAACCTGGAACAGGCAGTCAATCACTTGGGGGCCGACGTCCTGGTGATGGCCGAGTGTGGTCACGGCTATCGCTCCCAACGCTGGGAAGCCGAAAATTGGGCCGGGCATAGCTATCCTTTCCCGGTGATGAGTTTTGTGGAACTACAGGCCTATTACATTCGGGAGGGACGCCTCAAGCTAGACCCAACGGTCAATAATAAACGGGTGACCTATCATGATCCCTGCAACCAGGCCCGGAATGGAGGCATTATTGAGGAACCTCGTTACATCCTGCGACATGCAGTGATCGATTTCGTGGAGATGGAACCCCACGGCGTCGAGAATTACTGCTGCGGAGGCGGTGGGGGTATGCTCTCGATGACCGAATTTGCCAAGGATCGTATTGCCGCTGGCAAAGCCAAAGCCGATCAGATCATGGCCACCGGCGCCGAAATCGTGGTCACCACTTGCCATAACTGTCTTGACCAGTTGGACGAGATCAAGCGCCATTATAAGTTGAAGGTAAAGATCCAGAATCTGAGCGAGTTGGTAGCCGATGCCATTGTCTGGCCACGCCAGCCTGCTTCGGCGACAGGGCCAGAAGAGACTGAAGCGTAGTTTGGTCCTCAATCACTCAACTGTAAATTGATACGTCAGGAGATATACCTGTGAATCTCAAAGATGCAAAAGTTCTCATTGTAGCCACCAGTAGTCCTGAAACCCCTAAACAGTGTCCTGCTCCCTTTTTATTCGCTCAAGAAGCGGTGAAATTAGGGGTGGCTGAGGTGAATATATGTTTTGTGGCCCAGGGGCCGCTAATGCTCAAGCAGGGCGTTGCTGAAAATGTGTATCCCAAGGAGGGGGAACGGCCGCTCAGCGAATTGATCAAAGAGACCCTCGACGCCGGGGTTAAATTCTCTGTTTGTGGGGCGGCTTTGGAACTTAACGATATGACGCCCGAGGACCTGATTGAAGCGGTGGAAGATCTGGTTGGTCCCTCGTTTCTGATCACCAAAGGGCTTGAGGTAGACCTGGTGTTGAGTTTCTAAGGCTCATGTTCATCACCTTGACCAACACTCCAACTTTTTCATTTTTTTAAGAGTTTGTGGTATGATTTTATTAAGGTTGTGATGTCAGTCAGGTTGATCAACACATAACCGAATTTCAAGTTGAAACTCGGACCAACGAGGAGCCTCTATCTCATTAACCGGATTCACCACTGATAACTGACTACTGATAACTGTTTTTACATCCCTAAATTAAACCGGAGTAAACCATGTACATCGTAACCATTGACGTTGAGAAGTGCCAGGCTTGCGGCGAGTGCGTTGAAGTGTGTGCCGTTCAGGCGTTGTCGCTTGAGGAAAAAGATGGCAAGCTGGTAGCTGTGTTTACGGAAGACCCCGAGGAATGTCTTGGCTGTGAATCTTGTGTAGAAGTGTGTGAAGAAGGGGCCATTACCATTGAGGAATGGTAAGATATTTATCCCTATTCCTTTCTGGAGATAAACTATGTATTATGTGGAAGTTGACATTGATAAATGTGAAGCCTGTGGGGACTGCATAGCCACTTGCCCGAATGATGGCTTTGTGATGACCGAAACAGACGGCAAAGAATACGTTGAATTTGTTGGTGACGACTGCACTGGCTGCGAGTCTTGTGTGGCCGTCTGCCCCACGGAAGCCCTGACCTTGATTGAGATGTGAGGAGGTTTTGATGCCGACCCCGGCCTCTCCCGAGCAGGTGACCGAGGCCGCCTTGTTGCCGCGTCTGGTTGTGGCTGCCCCCCAGGGGCGTAGCGGCAAAACCACAGTCAGCCTGGGTTTGTGCGCGGCGTTGACCGCACGCGGGCTGGCCGTGCAACCGTTCAAAAAAGGCCCCGATTATATTGACCCCTCCTGGTTGACGGAAGCGGCTGGGCGGGCCTGTCGTACGCTCGATCCGTTTTTCCTGGTTTCTCGAACCAGGATACAGGGGGCCTTTAGTCTAGGGGCTAGAGGGGCTGACGTCAGCCTGATCGAGGGTAATCACGGCCTGTATGATAGCCTGGACGAGGAGGGAAGTAGTAGTACAGCCGCGGTGGCCCGGGCCTTACAAGCGCCCATTATTTTGGTGGTCAATGCAGCTCGTATGTCACGCAGTGTGGCAGCACTGGTGCAGGGGTACCAGACCTTCGAAGCCGATACGAACATAGCTGCCGTCGTTTTGAACAATGTGGCTAGCAACCGCCACGACCGCAAACTACGCCAAGCTATCGAACGCCACTGCCAGCTCCCGGTAGTTGGCGTATTTCCACGCAGTACCACGCTGACTATCCCCGATCGTCACTTAGGTCTGGTACCCCGCCCCGAAAATGATGGCCTGGTGCCGGCTATTGAGGCCTGCCGTCGCGCCGCCGAGCAGTATCTTGATCTCGAAACGGTTCTGGCCATTGCCAAGACTACCCCGCCTCTGCCGAATGGAGCAAGGCCATGGGAGGGGGTTACCCCGGCCTCACATACTGAAAGTCGTGTTCGTGTCGGTGTTATCCGTGACCGGGCCTTTACCTTTTATTATCCTGAAAATCTGGAAGCCCTATCGACTGCCGGGGCGGAGTTGATTTTCATCGATGCCCTGCGTGACCGCAGCCTGCCGGACATTGAGGCGCTCTATATTGGTGGCGGCTTCCCGGAAATGTTTATGGCGGAATTGTCGGCCAATCAAAGTTTGCGGTTGGACATCCGGGCTGCTGCTGAGACGGGCCTGCCGATTTATGCTGAGTGCGGTGGACTGATGTACCTGGCCCGGCGTATCGTCTGGGGCCATCGGTCGGCCGAGATGGTCGGGGTCTTGCCTTGTGACGTGGAACTGACCGACCGGCCGCAGGGGCACGGCTACGTCATTGCCGAAGCGATTAACGGCAACCCGTTCTTGCCACCGGCAACGATTATCCGGGGGCACGAGTTTCACAATTCCCGGGTAATCAATTGGTCCGACGATTTGCCCACTGCCTACCACCTGAAACGGGGTAACGGCCTGGGTGGTGGACGCGACGGACTACTCTATCGAAACGTTTTGGCTTCATATACCCACCTGCATGCGGCCGGATCACCCGGCTGGGCCGCCGGGCTTATCGCTCGAGCCCGGGCCTATACAGAGGAGGTAACTTATGCCAATTTATGAATTTTACTGCCCAACTTGTAATCGCAGCTTTGATGTGCGGCGAACTTTAAGCCAGGGAACCGATGACGTAACCTGCCCGTCGTGCGCTGGCGACAAGGTGCGACGTGTCTTTACTCCGGTAATTGCCCTCCGCAGCAACGGGCCAGGGGGGCTGTCGACAATTGGCGGCAGTGCCTGTACTGGGTGTACCATCACCAATTGCGCTGGCTGCCCAACTCTCCGGCGAAAATAAAACCCTCAAGAGCTTGACTTAGACGTTATGTGGGCTAAACTAAACGATAGTGTTTATCTCCCTCACATTTGTACCGACCGTCCCTTGGGGCGGTCGGTACGTCATGAGAGGTTTTTGGGATTCTGGGCTAGAGGTGGAGCATGCGCACAGCTAAAGTTGTGGAGTCAGTGGACATTGATGCACCACGAGAGGAAGTGTTTAACATTGTGGCCAACTGTGACCGGCGGGTGCAATTGAGTCCCTTGTGGGGTGTGGGAGAGATTCAGGACATAAGCCCTGATTTCCCCCAAGAAGGCAGCGGTTATCACATGAAGTTGATGGCGGACGATGAGGTGGTTGAAGAATACGACACCATTGTCACGGCTTTCGTCCCCAACCAGAAATTTGCTTATCGCCTGACAACCAGACGCCAGACACACACTGTCTGGACGGTTCAAGACACAGCCAGAGGAACGCGCCTTGTCTACCACGAGGAATTTCTGGTTGACGAAGCTGGAGACGAGGAGTTTGTCCAATCGGTGCGCCAGGTGGTACGGCAATGGCTCGATAACACCAAACGTTACGCCGAACTGCGCGAGGGGCGGCTCCGACGGTTGATTCGGTGGGTACTCGACCGTTATCTCCTTAAGTTGCGGGTAGAGCAGCGCCGTATGATTATGATGATAATCGCCTTTAAGATAGCTATGTTACTGTCCTTGGTGGCGTTGGGCATTGCCCTGGCCGTTGCCACCCTGCTGTTTTAAGCCTATTTAAACGTGCTTAAACTGTCGTAGTGACGACTTTAGTCGTTATTGCCTGCGTTATCGGGTCAAAAACGACTGATGAAGGTTAAAAAATAATTGAGGTAGGCCGGGCATCCCTATGCCCGGCGCATCCCTATGCCCGGCGCATCCCTTTTTGAGGCGTAATGCCTCAGCCAAGATGAGTCACCGATGGGTGGCTGACAAAATGCCTGCGCACCGCCTCATCCGATCCGTTGAGGGTTTGTAGAATTAAAATCATCTCCGCTTTTTCCTCCGTCGGATTTCGCCAATGGTGCGGTAGCTCGGCCTCGAACAGCAAGAAGTCTCCTGCTTCCAGCAAATATATGTGACCATCAATTTCGTATTCCACCTTGCCTCGCAAGCAACAGACAATTTCGTGTCCGGCATGAATGACCGGCTGCCGGCCACTCTCTGCCCCAGGGGCCAGAGCGATAAAAAATGGCTCTATCTCTTGCCCCCGCAATCTCTGGCCAATACCGGCAATCATAACCCCTTTGCTGGTCAGCGACGGGCGCTGACTGGCTTTGATGTGGATAATATTGGCCTGGGTGTCCTCGCTCTCAAAGAAATAGCTAATCTTTACGTTAAGCGCAGTGGCCAGGCGTTGCAGCGTGACCACGCTCGGTGAAATTTCGTTCCGTTCGATCAGGCTAATCGCATTGGCTGACACACCGGCTTGACCGGCCAGATCTCTTTGCGATAAATTTCGCTCTTTGCGTAAGTTACGCAATTTTGTTCCCAGCAAGGCTAGTTCATCCATTATTTTCTCTCCCAACAAAACGATGACCGTGTAACTAATTTTATGACTTTTGAAACAATTGACAAGTATATTATGAAAACTTTCCGTGTCACATTTATGCTTTAATTGTACAGTTAATTGTGGTTTACAATAAAAAATAACAACATTACAACTAATATATTTGACAGATGTCCAACTTTATGGTACAATCTTGCCGATAAAGGGGCATCTTTCACAATAAGGTTGTAATCCATGCCAGTCAGAGAGTCGTGGCGTAACGTCGGCCGAAAAATTCGTTACCTCAGAAAAAAGCATCAATTAACGATCAGGCAACTGGCTGCTGGCTGTGGCCTGTCGCCCAATGCGATCAGCCTCCTGGAAAGAGGTGAAGTAGCCCCAACGGTGGCTACGTTGTGCAAAATTGCCTCTGCGCTGGGGGCGCCGGCCAGTTCCTTTTTCCAGGACGTTTGCCCCAACGAAGTTATTCTGACCCGGGCTAAAAATCACTGCACTGGTCAACTCACAAAGCGCGAGCCGTCCACAGAAGGCGAACTGTTGGCTGATCAGGCTTTGCATACTCTGACGTACGCTACCCAGTCTCAAACAGATCTATCGATCCCCGATGTTACTGATCTTGACCATGACCAGTCGTTTTTTGCTGTCTATTCACACCAGTTTGTCCTATGTTTGAGTGGTCAAATTGAATACGAGGCAAATGGTCAAAGCTATCAACTTGGACCGGGCGACAGTCTCTCATTCAATGGTAATGTTTTGCATTGCTGGCGGAACCGAAGCTCCGATACAGCCGTAGCTATCATGGTCTTTTCAACCAAGGCCACACCAGATTTGGCCTTAGATGATTTAGAATTAGAAGGAGAATAAATGGTGAGTTCGTTCTCAACGTCTACAGACAGTGTTTTACAGGCAGACCAACATCCAATCCCCTCGTACCATTACCATATCGAGCCCCCCCTCTCGGCTGGGGATCGGGTCGAGGATTTCTTGACTGCCTTTGCGGCAATTTTGCGCCATAGTAACTACCGTTTTTTACTGGATATGTATGCCCGTACCAGTACCAAGTGTGCTCGCTGCGCCGTAAGTTGTCAAGTCTACCAGGCCTCGGGCGACCCACGCGATGTTCCTTGTTATCGTACCAATTTACTGTTAGACATCTACCGGCGACATTTTACCACCTCTGGCTGGCTGAGGGGTCAATTCTTGGGCAACGCTCCCCTGACTGAAGAGCAGATTGATGAGATGGCCGAGTTGTTCTATCGCTGTACAGCCTGCCGCCGCTGTAAACTTGAATGTCCACTGGGGATTGACCACGGGCTGATGGCTCGACTGGGTCGTTACATTCTCAGCGAAATTGGGATCGCCCCCAAGGCATTGGTTGTATCGGTCCGGGAACAGTTGGAAGGGAAAACGGGGAACACTTCAGCCATCCCCCTGCCGGCCTTGCTCGATAATATCGAGTTTCTGGAAGAAGAATTGGAGGAGATGAAGGGGGTTCCTGTTCGCTTCCCTATTGACCAGGAGGGTGTGGAGTACATCTTTTTTGCCCCGGTTAGCGACTATCTGATGGAAGCGGATACCCTGATGGGCAATGCTGCCGTCCTGCACGCAGCAGGCATCAAGTGGACGATAAGCTCACATTATTATGATTGTATTAATTACGGTCTGTTCTACAACGACTGGATTATGGAGCGTATCGTAAAAAAACTGGTGGCAGAAGCACGACGGTTGAAAGTTAGTAAAGTTTTGGTTGGTGAATGTGGCCATGCCGCGCGAACAGCCAAGCAATTCATTCCGACATTTGTCCAGGATGGCCCGCCGCCACCCGTCGTCAGCATCCTCGACGTGACCTGGCAGGGAATCAAAGAAGGTAAAATTCAGCTAGATCCGAATGCTGTCCCAGAACGTGTCACTTATCACGATCCTTGCAACATCGCCCGCTCGGGTTGGATCGTCGATCAACCACGTAAGATTTTACGCAGTTTTGTAAAAGATTTCGTGGAAATGCATCCCCACGGTACCCAGAATTACTGCTGCGGTGGGGGCGGTGGGCTGGTTTCCTTGAACGAAATCCATAATCTCCGTATGGAAATTATAGGCAAAACCAAAGCGGAACAAATTCGAGCCACTGGCGCTGACATTGTTGCCACCCCCTGTGCCAATTGCAAGAAGCAGCTTCGGGAGATTGTGGATTATTACGACTTACCTGTGCAAATTGCCGGCGTACACGAATTGGTTTTGCGGGCAATCAAACTATAGATTACTCATCTGGTTAGGAGGTCAAAGCATCATGCCAACCTGGCTTGAAATTGCAACGGGTCCGGTCTTCCGTTTTACCCTGGCCGTCTTGGTGCTGGGCCTGGCCCGACTGGTTATCCTCTCCGTTTGGGGAATGATCACTGCCATTCGTCGGGCCGGAAATCGCCATTTGCCTTATGCTCAAGTGATCAAAGAAACTCTAAGCTGGCTTTTACCCGTTCACCGTTTGCACCGGGTAAGGCCCATCTACAGCTATGCTTCCTTCGTTTTTCATCTCGGCGTGGTTTTTGGATTGCTTTTTCTACAAAATCATATCGATATTCTCCGCTCGACGGTGGGGATAGGTTGGCCGGCCATTCCCCGCTTTGTTTTGGATGGTTTGACCTTGATTGCTGTTGTGGCTGGAGCATACCTGCTATTGCATCGTCTATATATCCGCAGCGCGCGTATATTGAGTGGGGTGATGGATTATCTACTGCTGTTGCTCTTACTCAATATATTTGTATCAGGCTACATGGCTGGCCGTCCCTGGAATCCAATCCCTTATGACGGATTGATGCTCTTTCACACGCTCAATGGTATTGTGCTTTTGATCTTAATTCCTTTTACCAAGATCGCCCACTGCGTACTCTTTCCCCTGATCCGGTTGGCTTCAGAGATTGCCTGGCATCTCACGCCCCAGGGTGGAACCGACGTGATCAGAACACTTTATGGCCCTGAAGGAAGGAAGATATGATCGGTATTCTAACAGACGTTACCAAATGTGTTGGTTGCTTTAAGTGCGTGGATGCCTGTGTTCAGGTCAACGAGTTGGGACCGGACATTCCTGCACCCCAAGACGGCCCTGATGGCTTGTCTGCCAGGCGTTGGACAACCGTGCTGGAACAACCAGCCGGGCATTACGTTCGCAAACAATGTCGTCATTGCCTGGAACCGGCCTGTGTCTCGGTTTGTCCGGTTGGGGCTATGCAAAAGATGCCGGAAGGTCCGGTAATCTACGACGGCAACAAATGTATGGGCTGTCGCTATTGTGTGATGGCCTGTCCTTATGGTATCCCCCGCTATGAATGGGACTGCGCTGTCCCCTACGTGCGCAAATGCACCTTGTGCTATGAGCGTCTGCAGGCTGGACAATTACCCGCCTGCGTGGAGGCCTGTCCTAAGCAGGCCACGATTTTCGGTGAACGTGATAAACTTCTGGCCGAGGCCCATTCCCGGCTGGAGTCTTTTCCGGATAAATATGTACCGAAAGTTTATGGTGAATACGAAGTTGGGGGCACCTCTGTTCTCTATATCTCCGACGTTCCCCTGGACTTCCTGGGCTTCAACGGGTATCCCGGGCAAGAACCCTTACCTGATTTGACATGGGCCTGGCTCAACAAAACACCGGCTATAACCCTTGGGATGACAGCCCTGCTGGTTGGTCCCTACTGGATCATCAAACGCCGTATGCGGATGATGGCTAACCAGACAAACCTCGAAGCTGAATCCCACCCAGAAACAGAGACGGAAGGAGGACTGGAGAGTGATGAATAGGCGCACATTTAAGGATATCCTCTGGATTTTTGTTTTTGTTGGAACTCTGGCCGCAATTTTGCGTTTTGCGTTGGGATTGGGATACACCACCGGGCTAAACGATACCTCACCTTGGGGCTTGTGGATTGCCTTTAAGCTAGCCTTTGTTGCCCTTTCTGGAGGCGGATTTACGCTGGCCGCGATTGTCTACATCTTTCATCTAGAGACGTATCGTCCTATTGTTCGACGCGCAATTCTGATGGCCCTTTTGGGGTATGGGTCCTTTATCGTATCCCTTCTGTTTGACTTGGGCTTACCCTGGCGCATTTATATGCCCATCGTTCGTTGGCAGCACCACTCGGTTATGTTCGAGATTGCCTGGTGCGTAATGCTCTATTTCACGGTGCTAAATTTAGAATTCGGTTCGGTCATCCTGGAACATCGTTGGTTCCAATATCCTGTCTTCCAATGGGTCTCGCGGATGCTCCACCGGTTAACGATCCCGATTGTGATTGCCGGTATTGTGCTATCTACCCTACACCAGTCCTCTCTGGGCTCACTCTTCCTGATTATGCCTTTCCGCGTTCATCCTTTGTGGTACAGCCCCTTGATTCCGGTGTTCTTCTTTATCACTTCGATTGGATTAGGCTTAATGGCCGTTGTGTTGGATGGCTTTATTATAACTTTGCTCTTTAAGCGGGAACTGCATATGAAGCTCCTGGCCCAGCTTGGAAAAATAGCTGGCTTTGTTCTCTGGGGTTACCTTATTTTGCGCTTAGGCGACCTGGCCTGGCGGGGTATTATTCCGGCTGGGTTAGATGGTTCCTGGCAAAGTTTTCTCTTTGCTGCGGAAATATTGATCGGCGGCGTGCTGCCGGCTACTTTACTCTTGATCCCCGGAATACACAATAATCACGAGGGGCTGATTTCGTGTGGATTACTGACCGTCTTTGGTATTGTCATCCAAAGAATGTCATTGAGTATGTTGACTATGCGATTACCTGAAGGGGCCAGCTATATTCCTTCGATGCTTGAAGTAGCCATCGCCTTTGCTGTTCCCGCTGCGGCTGGGTTGATATACTTCTTGTTCCTCGAGAATCTGGCTGTTTTACAAAAAGAAGTCCCCGACCACCGGCCCTCACCCTATGCCCAACCACAATTCAACCAGAGTACTTTTGTCCACATCGAAACTTCCTTGACAAGTACCGTTGTCCGACGTTCTGGCCTGGCTGTACTCGTTATCGCCCTGGTTGTGGCTGCCTTGCCGGTCAGCATTGTCACCGGTCAACAATCCCTGCCGGGCATGCTGGTCAAAGCTGCCCAGGGTTGGGAAATCATGTCGATCAACGGCAACCGTGATCAAAACCGGGTCGATTTCGATCATCTGGCCCACCAGGAACAATTGCAGGAATCGACCACCAACGACGAGGATGTCTGCCTGACCTGCCACCACCTGAGCAAGCCCAATGACGAGGCGACTGCCTGCTGGGAGTGTCATCAGGATATGGCCCGGCCAACGTCCATCTTCGACCATACGCTGCATCAGGTTGAATTGGGCGGTAACCTTTCATGCGTCGAGTGTCACCGTGGGGAACACACAGTTCAGACGGCCAAAGCTTGTGGAGAATGTCACGAAGTGATGGTGCCGCAGGCCGGTGAGACAACGTTTAATTATTATGCCGCTGGTTACAAAGAGGCGATGCACGGCACCTGTATCACCTGCCACGAACAGGAGGCACAACAGCAAGACAGGCCAGAACTGGGCCGGTGTCCAGCTTGCCACAAATTTAATGACAATTCTGATACGATTAATCTACAAGCGGCCCAAGTACGCTAATAAAAAATAACCCTCATCCCCAGCCCCCTCTCCCAACCCTTCGACTGGGTTCAGGGCAAGATTGGGAGAGGGCACTGGGGGGTGAGGGCTTACTCTGTCGAAGTAGTTACCCGAAAACTAGCTAGTTTCTGTTGTAGTAACTACCTACCATGTCATTCTGAACGAGCGCAGCGAGTGAAGAATCCCCAAGGTTTTGGTAAATACCCAAGGGGCACAGGGTAGACCTCTTGGGCCAAAGTTTCGGAGATTCCTCGTCGCTGCGCTCCTCGGAATGACATGAGGGTAGGTAGGTAGTTACCTGTTGTAAAACGTAGCCAGGGCATCCCTATGCCCGCCGTAGACATATGGGGATGCCTCTACGACAAGGTTTTGCCCTATCTAGGAAGTGGGAGAAGCAGCTAACTGAGCATCTCCGATAACCTGCCAACTGCCTTCCGGCAAGGCCAGTCGATCGATCATTTCAAATGCTTTGCGGTTAAGCAAGAAAGTGTCAGGACCATCGACCCCGACGATAACAACCGGATACGGCAAATTCATAGCGAACTGTGGCAGAGGTTGTTCGACAGAAGAGGCGTCTGAAGGTGGTTCCTGGTAGCCCATCACCACCAGATCTAACAAGTGTTGCCGGAAGCAGCGAATCAACTCTACCTGGTACGCCCCTTCACAAAGCTTAAAGGCGACGTCTGTAAAATCGCCTAACTGCGGTTCATAATATTCACGCAGTTCCAACTCGAGCTTGTTCAAAATCTCTGGGGTAACGGGAACAGTTTTTTGGGGATTAAAGAGATCATCGTAAACGATATCGCGCCGAATCTTGTACGGCGACTCCAACCAGTGACAGATGTTTAATTGGAGTTTACGACTTCGGACCAGATTGAAGGCATAGGCAAAAGCCCATTCGTCTGTTTCCGTGAAATGTGTGCAAAAACCAATAGTTTTCATTTTCCCCTCCTGAGAACAATGGAAGCCTCCGCTCCATAATAGGCCAATCATCTGTGGCCATTATAACAGATTTCACAGATTTTGTCAAGTATATTATGTTTTTTGTGCGATATAAAGGCCATAAATAAACATTATTTTGTACCTCCTTCAAATTTGTGGATAGCGTAGGGGCGAGACGAGTCGGAGCATAGCTTGTTTGTTTCGACTACCACCAATCCGACTTGCCTCGCCCTTACTTTTGGAGAGGATACATTATTTTGTGTTTGTTGCTTTTGGAAACGTGGTTTTGAAGGTAGTGCCGGCACTTGTATCTAACTCAACTGTACCTTGCAGTTGCTGGGTTAACATACTGACCAACTGTAACCCCAGTGATGGTGAGGCCTGCCAGTCGAAATCTGAAGGGAGCCCCATGCCATTATCATTGACCACCACCCCCAGGCGATTCAGTCCCCCAGGAAGACTTTGCCCTACCGGTTGCTGCGGTGGGTGGTTTGATAAAACCAGTACTCAGAATTCATTGTTTACGAATCTGGATTATGGTATACTTGTACAGATCTTGAACGAAAGGAGGCGTATACTGCTAGTCTGGCCGCACCGATTACAGTATACAAAAAGCTATGTCTAAAACACTCTACTGGTTGCAATGTGGGGGATGTGGCGGAGATAGTATGTCGCTACTGAATATAGAGTCGCTGGACCTGATAGAACTCCTTGCACTCCTCGACATCGAGGTGCTCTGGCATCCCTCCCTGTCGAACGACAGTCCACGCCAACATCAGCAGTTAATCGAGGCAATGCTTTCCGGTGAACAGCTCCTGGATATCTTGTGCGTCGAGGGCTCTGTTATCCGGGGACCTGGTGGCACCGGCATGTTTGATACCTTCGATAACAAGCCGAAGAAGGATCTCGTAGCCGGATTGGCCAGGCAAGCGCAAGTTGTTATTGCTGTTGGCACATGCGCCAGTTTTGGCGGGATTACGGCAGTTGGAGAGGTGGAAGCAACAGGTCTCCAGTTCCACCGGGACAAGAAGGGGGGATTTTTGGGGGAAAGTTTTACGGCCTGGAGCGGGTTGCCCGCCATTAACCTGCCAGGATGTCCCTGTCATGGCGACGTTGTGGCCGGCACATTAACGGCCTTGGTATCCGGTTTGCCTCTTGCCCTCAGCGAATATAATACCCCTCTCCAATGGTACGGCCTGCTGGTTCACCAGGGATGTGTCCGAAATGAGTACCACGAATACCGGGTCGAGGAGCATGACTTTGGACAAAGGGGCTGCCTTTTCTTCCATATGGGTTGTCGTGCTCCGCTCACCCATGGACCGTGCAATAAATTGCTCTGGAATCGGCGTAGCTCCAAGACGCGTGTCGGCGTCCCCTGCTCTGGCTGTACCCGGCCGGATTTTCCACAACCTTACCCTGCTTTCCAAACGCGGAACATTGCAGACATTCCCCTGGACCTGCCCGAGGGAGTGGACCGGGCGCACTACATGGCCTACAAGGGGATGGCCGCCGCAGCAGCACCACAGCGGCTAAAAGAAAGAAAGACATCGGTGTAGAAAGGGAGCGGGAAATGCCACGTAAAACAATCAACGTACCCCTGAACCGCGTTGAGGGGGACCTGGAGCTTCGGGTGGAAGTTGATGATGGGGTCGTTTCGGATGTATGGAGTTCAGGTATTATGTACCGGGGGTTCGAGAAAATCCTCATCGGGCGAGGCGCGCTTGACGGGCTGGTGATTACACCACGCATCTGTGGTATCTGCAGTACGGGCCACCTGGCGGCCGCATCGCAGGCCCTGGATATGATCGCAAGCGTTGTGCCGCCCCCCGATGCCGTCAGGATGCGTAACCTGGCGCTGATGGTTGAGCAAAACCAGAGCGATATGCGCCACGGGTTCCTGATGTTCGCTGTGGATTTTGTCAATTCTGCCTATAAAGATTGCCTCCTCTTTGAGGAGGCAGTGCGGCGATACGAACCGTTTAAGGGCGAGACAGTCATCGAGGTGATTAAAGAGAGCAAGAAGCTCCTGGAGATTATCGCCATCATCGGGGGACAGTGGCCCCACTCATCATACATGGTGCCGGGAGGTATCGTCTCCATCCCCAGTGCCAACGACCTGCTGCAGTGCCGACTCCTGCTCAAGCAGTACCGTAATTGGTATGAGCGGCGAATCTTGGGTTGCACCCTGGAACGTTGGTTGGAGGTGCGGAGCGGCGCGGACCTGGAGGCGTGGCTTGAAGAAAGCGATACACACCGGGAGAGCGACCTGGGGTTCTATATCCGGTTCGCCCGGGAGATTGGTCTCGATAAAATCGGACGGGGGCATGGTAACTTTATCAGTTACGGCTCCTTCGAGTTGCCAGTAGATACACAGGTTCACGGTTCAAGCAATGGGAACCATCTCATTCCCGCAGGATTTGCGCAAGGCTCACAGGTCCGCGAGTTTGACCAGGGGCAAATAACGGAGCATGTGGCCTACTCCTGGTTTGTGGATTACGAAGGTGGCCGGCATCCTTTTGAGGGAAAAACACGCCCCTATGCCACCGGACAGGAGGGCAAGAAATACTCCTGGGCCAAAGCGCCGCGTTATGACGACCTGCCGGCCGAGACAGGCCCCCTGGCAGAGATGACCATCGCCGGGAACCCGCTGTTTACCGATCTTATCGGCCAAAACGGTCCCACTGTTTTCAGTCGACAACTGGCCCGCCTGGTCAGATCGGCAGAACTGATACCGGTTATGGAGATGTGGCTAACGGAAACAACGGGCGACGGCCAGTTCTATATCTCGCCGGGAAAGATTGTCGAGGGTGAAGGGTTTGGCTTGGTGCATGCCACCCGAGGAGCACTTGGACACTGGGTGCGGATTGATAACGGCGCAATCGAGCATTACCAGATCATCACTCCTACAGCATGGAACGCCTCGCCACGCGATTCCAACGGAACCAGAGGACCGTGGGAGGAATCGCTCATCGGCACGGAGATTAAGGACATTGCCAACCCCGTAGAATTGGGCCATGTGGTCAGGTCCTATGATGCTTGTCTGGTGTGTACGGTACACACTGTTAGCCGACCGCCAGCGTGAAACTTGGCTGCACGATATTGGACGCTACGTATCATCTCAATAATTCGGGGTGACGTAAGACAAACTTAAGTTTGTCTTACAAAACCCCTACTTTTTGGGAAGATACGACGCTACCTTGTCCCGGCCAACAGGATACAAGCAGTGAAACGGATTATCTGTATCGGCAATCGATATGATCCCGAAGATGCGGCCGGCCCTGAAGTGTACAAACGCCTGCTGCAATATACCCTGCCCCCCGATGTCGAAGTGATTGACGGTGGCCTGGCCGGACTGGACCTGCTGCGGTTTATAGAAGGGGCCGAGCGGGTAGTCTTTGTGGATAGGGTGGCCGGATTTGGTCAGTCCAAGCTCGGTGAGCAGGATATGAGCAGTCAGATCGTCGTCTTGGAGGCGGCAGACGTGGCGGCTGTAGCGGGTAGCCGGTATGAGCACTCAGCGGGGCTGGCCTATCTTTTGCGTGTTTTACCTGAGGTGAGTGAGGATGTTGTGCCCCATATTCTATTGGTGGGCATTGAAGGGCATCCAGACACGGGGATAATTGATGCGGCTGCTAGCCTCGCCTTGAAGATTGCTGTCGAGGATGGTCACCGGGCTAACGAATCCTTTGGAGATGCAGGATGAAAACAAAGGTCAATGAGTACTCCATCGAGGCGCTATTGGCGGAAAACGCCTTACTCAACGAAGAAGTTCAGGTTGCCCGACGAGCATCTGAGATCACAGCTCAACTTGTGGTCGAACAGTTCGTCAAGATAGAAGAACTCCTCCAACGTCTTGAAGAAAAAGTGGCCACGGAACAGAAATTGAATAAATATTTGGCTGCCTTGCATGAAACCACCTTGAGCTTAATTAGCCACCTTGATTTGAACACTCTGCTTGAAGATCTCGTCAACCGGGCCGGACAACTGCTGGGTACGCCGCACGGCTTCATATACCTGGTCGAGCCCCTTGGATCCGCTCAGGACATACTCGAGGCTACAGTAATTGAGTGCAAAGTGGGTGTAGGGACTTTTAACCAAACCGTCGGTTTCCGTATGCAACCAAACGAGGGTCTGGCCGGAAAGGTCTGGCAAAGCGGCCAACCACTGGTGATTGACAATTACGATGCCTGGTCGGGCCGCTCACCAAATTTCGACTACAACGTCATCCGGGCCATTGTGGGGGTCCCGCTCGAATCTGGCTCACAAGTTATGGGGGTGATTGGGATGGCCTACGGCACTGACCTGGACCGCACCTTTGGTGACGAAGAGATCGAACTGTTGAACCGCTTTGCCCAACTTGCTTCTATTGCCCTGGATAACGCCCGCCTGTATACAGCCGCTCAACAAGCCAGAGAAGCGGCCGAAGCAGCCAACCAGGCCAAGAGCGCGTTTCTGGCCAACATGAGCCACGAAATCCGCACGCCAATGAACGGCGTTATCGGTATGACCAGCTTGCTATTGGATACCCCGCTCACACCCCAACAGCGAGAATTTACCGAAACCATCCGCAGCAGTGGCGACGCCTTGCTGACCATCATTAACGACATCCTCGACTTTTCCAAGATCGAAGCGGGTAAGATGGAGTTGGAAAAGCAGCCTTTCAATCTGCGCGAATGTGTGGAGGAGGCTCTTGACCTGTTGGCAATCAAAGCCACAGAGAAGGGACTGGAATTGGGCGCTCTGATTGAAGCCCATACCCCGACCGCGATCATCAGCGACTCTACTCGACTGCGCCAGATCATGGTTAATCTGCTGAACAACGCCCTCAAATTCACCAATCGGGGTGAAGTGATCATCTCTATCTCGGCTCAACCCCTACCCCCGCCAACTCCCCCGGTGACGACCCCAGAAAAGACAGAAGAAGACTGGTACGAATTGCACTTCGCTGTGCGAGACACGGGCATCGGCATTCCTAAAGACCGTATGGACCGCCTGTTCCGCTCCTTTAGCCAGGTAGATACTTCAACCACCCGCAGGTACGGTGGCACGGGGCTGGGACTGGCTATCAGTAAACAACTGGTCGAGTTGATGGGGGGCACGATGTGGGTGGAAAGTGAGGTTGGGCAGGGTTCGACCTTCCACTTCACTATCCAGGCCCAGGCAGCGAAGAGCGTTCCCCTCGTGTATCTGAGCCAGGCCCAACCACAGTTGCGCGGGAAGCGGGTATTGGTGGTGGATGACAACCCGACTAACCGCAAAATTCTCAGGTTACAGGTAGAGTCATGGGAAATGGAGGCGGTGGTCGTCGCCTCTGGTCCGGAAGCACTCGACCTCATCCGGCAGGGCGAGAAGTTTGATCTGGCCATTCTGGATATGCAGATGCCGGAGATGGATGGACTGATGCTGGCAGAGGAGATCCGGCGTTACCGGGACAAGCAAACGCTACCGCTGGTGATGTTAAGCTCTCTGAGACAACTGGAGACGGACCCCCGGTTAAGCGAGTTCGTCGCCACGCTGACCAAGCCGGTTAAAGCGTCACAGTTGTACAACGCCCTGGTCGAAGTAGTAGCGTGTGAGATAAGTCAGATACAAGTTCGCCGGGCGCAGGAAGTCGTCAAAGCGAGGTCGGAATTTGACCCACACATGGGAGAACAGTGGCCGTTACGCATTTTGCTGGCAGAAGATAATACGATCAACCAACAACTGGCCTTGTTAATGTTAGAGCGACTGGGTTACCGGGCCGATGTGGCCGCAAACGGGTTGGAAACGCTGGATGCCCTACAGCGTCAGCCCTATGATGTTATCCTGATGGATGTGCAGATGCCGGAGATGGACGGACTGAAAGCAACCCGACATATTCGACAATTGTCACCGGCGGAATTTCCCACCGGTGAGCAGCCGTATATCATCGCTATGACCGCCAATGCAATGCAGAGCGACCGCGAAACGTGTTTGGCGGCGGGCATGAATGACTACATCAGTAAACCGATTGAGGTCAAAGAATTGATCAGGGCCTTGAGCGAATGTCAGCCCTACAGGCAAACTGTACACTCGCACGGCACCTCGGTAAAAGCGGAGATTGTGCCCCTTAAGAAGCCTGCTGAGTCCACCACGCCTGCCGACCCCCCCCCGGTCCCCCCCGCTACTTCTCCCCAGGAGACCAAGCCCCCCTCTACCGACGTAGACTCCGGCCCCGTACTCGACCCTGCCGCGTTGAAGCGGCTGCAGAAGACTCTGGGTAAACAAGCAGCAACGATGCTGCCGGTGTTGATAAGCGCCTTCTTTAAGGATGCGGTCAAGCTACAGGCCAATGCGCGGCAGGCTTTGGAGCAAAGCCAGACAGAAGAGCTGCGCCGGGCGGCGCACACCCTCAAATCGAATAGTGCAAATTTTGGGGCCAAAACATTGACTGCCCTGTGTCAGGAGTTAGAGCATCGCGCTAAAGATGGCAAACTGGAGGGGGCGGGGGAACTGTTGGCGCAGATTGAATCTGAATACGAAAAAGCTAAAGCTGCGTTAGAGGCGGCCCAAAAGGAGCTTTGAATATGACAAACAGTGGCACAATACTGGTGGTGGATGACGACGCCCTCAACCGTATCTTGCTGGCAACCAATCTGGCAGAAGAAGGTTACACTGTCGAAGTCGCAGAGGATGGGCGGCAAGCCTTGGAGATGCTCCAGGCCCAGTCGTTCGATGTCGTGTTGCTTGACTTGTTGATGCCGGAGATGGATGGTTTTGGGGTGTTGGAATGCATGAAGGTAGATAGCAGGCTACAACACATTCCGGTGATTGTGGTTTCGGCCGTAGATGAGATGGAGAGTGTGGTGCGCTGCATTGAAATGGGGGCGACAGACCACCTGCCCAAACCGTTCGATCCGGTGTTGTTACGGGCTCGCATTAACGCCTCGCTGGCGGCCAAGCGATTGCATGACCGGGAGCAGGCTTATCTGGAAGCCATCAAACGGGAAATGGAACTCGGCCGGCAAATTCAGTCCGATTTCTTGCCTTCTCAAATACCGCAGCCGGCCGGTTGGGAGATTGCCGTCTCTTTCAAGCCCGCTCTGGAGGTCGCCGGTGATTTTTACGATGTCTTCAACCTGCCCGACTGTTGCGTGGGCGTAATCATTGCCGACGTGTGTGGCAAAGGTGTCGGCGCTGCGCTTTTTATGGCTTTGGTCCGCACTCTGACCCGATCTTTTGCGGAACAAGCTAATACCTTTACAAATGACATTCTTAAAGCTATCTCCCTTACCAATAACTACATCACCAACCATCATCAAAATCGAAAACGGCTATTTGCTACTCTCTTCTTTGGGGTGTTGAATACCACCACTGGCACTATGACCTATATCAACGCCGGACATCATCCCCCCCTTATGATTGAAGCGACCGGTATACGGGAACTCTCTTTCCCAACCGACCCGGCTGTGGGTATCTTCCCCGACATTGAGTTTAATCCTCAGCAAGTACACTTTGCCCCAGGCGACATCTTATTCGCTTATACTGATGGAGTGACCGAAGCATTTAGCCCTGAAGGTGAGCTATTTTCTGAAGACCGGCTTATGACCAGCTTGCAACAAAGTATACAGTCTCCCCAGGGAGCCAGACCAACAGCATCCGCCTTGCTGGAGTATATTGAAGCGGGCGTCCAGGCCCACATTGCCAAAGGTGCTCCTTCCGACGATATTACCATGCTGGCGGTGCGGTGTGTGCCTTGATCTGGACAGAGATCAGTTTTTGATTTCCAATATCTGAACCGACTGACCGACGTTTAAGAAAATCAGCAGCACCTGGGGGGTAGGGCCTAACTGTTGGCTGACAGCCTGTCGATATGCCGCTACTTGCCGGTCGTAGCCTTTTTGTTGGGCGTGCCTTTTCAGGTCGGCTCCTGCAGGCAGCCGGTCGGTTTTAAATTCGGCAATGGTCCAATCTGCTTCGGGTGAGGTCCGAAACATGAGATCAATGATGCCACTGTGGGTTTGACCCTCTAGGGTCAGGCTGTAGGGTACCTCGTGGTGGCGTTCGGCGGCTGATAGTTGGGCGTAGAGCGGATGCGCCTGAAAACGGGCTAGTAATCGGGTCACCCGTCTCAAGGCAGTTTCAATGCTGGCCTGGTCGGTTAGCCCGGCTTCCAGGGCAAAGGAACGTAGAAAATCGGCAAAGCCTGTCTTAGGATCATCATCTGGAAAACGCCAGTGGCGCAAGGCAATGTGCGTCAGGCTACCGACCACCCAGGCCGGAACTTCGTACTCCGTTTTGGGCACGACTCGCCAGACGCGGGGCGGAGGATCGCTTTCACGCGCCTCGAGTTTCTCATCCAGATCGGTGCCGGGCAGCGTGGCTATGGGGGCCAGGAGGTCAGGCACCTCGCCCAGGGCTTCGTCAGCCCGGGACAAGTCGGCTTCGGTTGCGGTTCCTGTTGAGGCAACACTGACCGGCGGGTAAATGGTACAGCCGACGGCCCCATTTTCCCAATCCAGGGGGATAGGCTGGGGGGTGGTTGGCGGTGTGGGCAATTGTACCTCGCTCAGCCCCACGACCCCGGCCAGTTGAGCCAGCCAGCCGCTTAACAAGAGCCGGCCGGGGTTTTTCTTGGCGGTACTCAACTTCACCTCCCCGGAGACGATGAATTTTTCCATCGCCCGCGTGGCGGCCACGTAGAGCAGCCGTCGCTCCTCGGCCGCTTCTTGTTCCGCTTCGCGCCAGGCCGCCAGGCGGCAGGTGGCCGGTTGAGCTTCACCGTCAGACAAGTTGAGTAGCAGCCCTAACTCCTGGTCAAGATAGAATGGGCTCGACCGAAAACCGCCGGTGTAACCGGCATCGGCCAGGACGACGACCGGAAATTCCAGCCCCTTGGCCTTGTGGATGGTCATTAATTGCACCGCGCCCCCGGCCTCGGTGGGGGCTTCGCTCTCCCGGGCTCCGACATCTCCCAGAGTAGCAATATATTCCAGGAATTCGGCCACGCTGACCAGTTCACTACGGTGGGCGTCGGCCAGTAATTTGTCAACGTTGCGTCGCAGGCGTTCCCCACCGGGGACCAGGCGCAGGGTAGCCCGGTAGTAAGTGGCATCCAGGAACGTCTTGAGCAACTGGGCCACCGACACCCGTCCGGCCTGCTGGTGTAGCCGGGTGATGAGTTGCCGGGCAAACTCGGCCTGCTGCCGGTCTTCCTCCGCCAACCCCTCGATGTTGGCTAAATTTTGCAAGGCTCCCCAGAAGGAGCGCCGCTTTTGCTGCTCATCCCAGCGCAGCAGGTAAAGGGCCGGATCGCTGAGACCGATAGCGGGCGAACGGAGTAAACCGGCCATAGCCAGGTCGTCGGTAGGGTCGGCGATGGCCGCCAGGGCGTTGAGCAGGTCACGGACTTCGGGCCGGTCGTAAAAGCCGCGGCCGGCAATGGTCACAAAGGGAATACCGGCCTGTTCCAGGGCATCTTCGTAAACGCCAAAAGCGGTGCTGGCCCGAAAGAGCAGGGCCACGTCCTGCCACTCGATCTGGTCGGTACGGCGCAGCTCTTGGAGGCGAGTGGCCAGCGCTGTGGCGGCAGCCTGGCGTCCGGCCTGCTTATCCTCACCCAGACCAAGCTGAAGTTCAAGATAGGGCGGTTGTATCCCCGGCCGTGGCCCTGAGCGGTAGGCGGTAAGCGGAGCAAAGGGCACGTCGTAGGACCGGCGGGTATCCTCCTGGGTGGGCATTAAGGGGGCCAGCAGGGCATTGGTCAAATCAACCAGCCCTTTGTGGGCCCGGAAGGTCAGATCGAAATTGATCAAAGCCCCCCCGGCTGCTTCAATATCGGTTTGAACCTGGCGAAAGA
Source organism: Anaerolineae bacterium (assembly GCA_034409055.1). GTDB lineage: Bacteria > Chloroflexota > Anaerolineae > 4572-78 > J111 > DAOUMU01. The sequence goes on along the minus strand of DAOUMU010000223.1, from coordinate 41,095 downwards.
CGGCCACGTCTGCTCCGCGGAAGCGATAAATAGATTGTTTTGAGTCGCCGACGATAAAGAGGGGAGATTGGGAGGAGGGATGGTTGGCTGGTTGGGCGGCAGTAGGGGCTGGTTCAAAACCGGATAGGGCGTAGACGATTTCGCGCTGGCGGTGGTTGGTATCCTGAAACTCGTCTACCAGTAGCACGGCCTTGATTTCTCGCTGCCAGCGGCTGCGCACGGCCTGGTTGCTGACCAGGAGGTGGGCGGTCATCTGTTCCAAATCGTCAAAGTCCAGGACGTGCGCCTCGTTTTTGTAGTCCCGGTAAATGGCCCGGGTCTGCTCGAACAGGCGGCGCACCGGGGGGAGTAAGGCGGCGGCCTGCCGGTCGAGAGTCCACCTGAACGGCTTTTTCTTGTCTACCAGGCGGCTGATGTTTTCGTCAAAATAGTCGCGCAGGCTGCGCATCGCTTCCCGGGCGGCCGTCAGATCGTCGGTTGACCAATTTCCTTTTTGCCCACCGGTCGAGATGGACCCTCGCAGGCTCAATAATGCTCCAAATAGGGTATCCCAATCTTGATCGGCCTGGGCCTGGCGAACCTGATCCCAGCCGGCCAGCACGTCTTGACGGGCCATCTCCAGCTTGTCGTTCGCTTTTTTGGCCTGCAAGTTGGCCAGCGTTTCGAGTGACTCCGACCAGGCGGGTGAGGCCAGTTGCTCCGTCAACCAGCGATTGAGCGCTTCGCTCCACGCCTCCAGGATTGGTTCTAAAGGCGTGATCTCTTCAGGGGACCGGTCATTTCCCGGCAGACGGGCCAGGGCCTGCTCCGCATCGAGACGTTTCGCCAACAGGTCGGTCAGCAGGTGGCGCAGTTGGGCTTCCTTAAAAAGGCCAAACAGGGGCGCTATGGCCGGTTCGGTGGTGGCCCAGACCAGCCCCTCTTCCACGGCTCGCGCCCGCCAGACCGCGCTTTGGCTTTCGTCCAGCACGTCAAAGGCCGGGTCCAGGCCGGCTTCGGCCGGGTGCGCCCGCAGAATGGTGGCGCACAGGCTATGGATGGTGCTGATGCGGGCCGCATCCAGGGCACTAAACGCCTCTTCCCATAATTTCCGGTCGGTGGCCTGGCCCTTTTGAGCCAGCCATTCGGTGGTGATGGCCCGGATGCGGTTGCGCATCTCCCGGGCCGCTTTATCGGTGAAGGTAATGGCCACCAGGGAGCGCAAGGGTAAGCCCGATTCCAACAAAGCCAGGTAGCGTCCGACCAGGGTCCGCGTTTTGCCGGAACCGGCCCCCGCCGTGACCGAGATGGCTACCTCACGGGCGGTAGTGGCCGCGCGTTGGTCATCTGTTAATTGGAAGAGGGATAGGATTGAAGAAGAGTTATGGTTGGTTGTCATTGTTAGCTTACCACCCCTTCGCCTTGTACCGCCAGCAAAAACTGGCTCCCGGACAATGGCCTGGGCAGCCAGCAGGGGGGGGCGAAGGAGGAAAGCAGCCGGCCCGTACCCCGGCGATGTGGTTGAAAGCGTGAGCAATGGCCATCTTTAAGGCTCCTTCGACGCCACCCTCGTACTTTTCCAGCTTAAGGCTGCTGGCTTTGGCCGAGCCGATGTGCCAGTAAAAACCGTCGGCGATGTCGCCCAGGGCCAGGGCCTCGCGGGCAGCCAGGGCGTAGAGAGCGATTTGCAAACGCCGCCCCTCGGCCAGGTCCCGGGCTGTGATCGGTGTGGAGCCCGATTTGTAATCGATGATGCGTAAGCGGCCATCGGAGTCCTGGTCCACCCGGTCAATGAAGCCGCGCACCCGGAATTCGTCGCCGTTCTGGCGAACGACCAGGGGCGGTTGGCCGCGCATGCCAAAAACCTGCTCCTGGGCCATGGGGGTGCTGTTAGCTGTGGCCTCGGCCAGGGCGACGATGGTCTGGGCCAGGATTTGTTCCAACTCGGGTCGCTGTATCTCCCACAGGGGCGTGGGGCGAAAACCGTAGGTGGCCGGGGCTTTATCAAAAACTGCTTTGGCCACAGCGGGCAGAAGCTCCAACAGCCGTTCCCCATCAGCCTGTTCTCCGGCCTGGCGGTAGACTTCCTCCAAAATCTCGTGGTACATGCTGCCCAGGATGAAAACGTCAAAGCCCTCCTCCGGCGGCTGGTGCGACTCCAGGGCCAGGTCTTGACCCAACCAGAAATGGTGGGGGCAGAGACCGTAAGCCTCCAGGCGGCTGGAACTCCACACCTGGTCGGGACCGTAGATGGACGAGAATCGTTCGGACAGGTCGGTCAAGTCGCCTTCAAACCGGCCTTGTGGTTCGGCTGCCAGACGCGCTCGGAGAATGGCCAGGCTGCGGCGTAGTTGGTTGGTCAGTTGGGTGGGTGGGGAAAGCAGGTGAGGGGATAATTCGGGGTCCAGGTTTCCCGGCGACAGGGCCTGGGCAAATTCCTGCCACGAGGCCACCTGGCTGAGGGGCAGGGGGTCTTCCGGGCGAAGGTGCTGCGCCGGCGCGTCAATCAGGCGGTGTACTTCCTGCCAGTAGGGAGAAGGTTCCCAGGTGTGACCGTCCGCGGCCAGGTAGGGCCGGCCCAGGAACAACTTTTCGCGGGCGCGGGTTATGGCCTGGTAAAAAAACGTAATCTCGTCGCCGCGCAAGTGGGATTCCAGAGTGGTCAGACCCGCCTGCCGCAAAGCCTGACGATTCTCTTCACGCAGCAAAATATCTTCCCGTTCAGAGCGGGGAAAATCCCCTTCGGCCAGGCCGATGAGGGCCACGGCCCGAAAGGAAAGGCCGCGGGCGTTCAACACCGAGAGAACCGGCAAGACTCTCTCCAGGGGCCTGGGTGGCGGCGGATAGTAGGTGGCGCCCTGGACGGCCCCACGTAATTCTTCGTAGAACCGGTCGTAACTCATCGGCCGGGCTTCAGGGGCGAGCGAGGACTCGGCCAGCACCAGGCCACGCAACACGTCCTTGAAGGCACGCAGGGCCGCTATATCGCGGGGGGCAGTAGCGGGCACAGCCCAGGCCCGGTTGACGATACCCACACTTCTCTCCCCCTCCTCAGCCCTCTCTCGCGAGGGAGAGGGGGCCTGGTTGGTCAGTTTCAGTACATCCAAATTTGCTCTAGCTGGACCATAGTCCAGCGGCCAAAACGCGGACTGTGGTCCGCTCCGAGCTTGAAAATTGGATCTACTGAGTTTGGGATCATCGCCGATGAGATCTTCGACAAAGGCGGCATACTGGCGCAGCGTGGCTTGTGGAGGCGGGGTGATACGGGTGACAAAGGCTTCAAAGGCGTTTTGCAGGGCCAGGAGCTCGGTCAGCGATAATTGGTCGGGCGGGGTCAGGTCTTCGTCGGTCAGGGGCGAGGCTGTGTCTGCTCTACTGGAGGCCAGGCTGACTTGTTGGTTCAGGGCTGCCCGCCACTGGTCAAGCCCCTGCATGACCAATCCCTGCCGGGCCACGAGGTCCAGGCGGTCGGCCTCACGCCGGGCCAGGTCCGGGGCCAGATTTTCAAAGTAGGGGCTGCGCCAGGCGTCGATGAGCGGCCGGCGGGCCCAGTTACCCTCGCCGTTGGAAGTGGCCAGCGGTAAGGCCAGTAATGATATAATGGCGGCAATGGCCGGGTTGGTGGCCAGGTTCAGGCCCTCACGCAAATGGATGACCAGGCCAAATTCGACGGCTGTTTCTTCGATGAAAGGACGGTAAGGGCTCAGGTCGCGGGCGATCAAAGCCACCTCCGCAGGAGCCATTTGATCTCTGACCAGGCGTGCTTTCAGCCAGCGCAGAGCAGCCCGAACCTCTTCTGCCCGGTTCTGCGCTTCCAAAAAGGTGATTGTCTCCTGGCCGGTCTCGGCGCCGTCCTCGTCCCGGCCAGAGGGGACGAAGCGAGGAGCCTGGGCGTTGAAGAGATGGGCTTCCAGGTGAGCCAGGGCCGGGGCAAAGGGCGAGGGTATTTGTTCTGGCAATGGTTCCGGTTTAAGTTTCAAGGCCTGGCTGACAGTTTGCAAGGCCCGGGTGAAGCGGCGCAGAGCGGGTCGGCCCCTATCCGGGGAAACTGAAGACGGCGAACCGGTCAGGGTGATGATTGTCTCCGCCGCCCGCCCGGCCAGGAATTTGAGCACGGCCAACTGGGTGGGGTTAAATTCGTCGAAACCATCCACGATGAGCAGCCGCAAGTGGCGGCCCAAATCGGGCTGGCGTTCCAGGACCAGGGCAGCCAGCCAGCCCTGACCCTCTGTATCGGCCCAGTTGTAGTCAAGTAGCCAATCCTGGTAAACAGTGTAAAGTTCGGCCAGCTCGGTCAGACGTGTGTCCCGCTCGGATAGGGTTTGGATGGCCTGTTTGAATGCTTCGCGCCGAATACCGGCTCGCTTGAGCTCTTCCAGTAAGGCGCGTAAGGCCACCACAAAGCCAGGCTTGTCACGCAGGGGGGCGTAATAGGGGAGACGCCCTTCATCTATCAGGTTGACGACAATGTTGTGCAATAAGCGATATTGCACCGGTTCAGGCAGGCGCGGTTCCGGTTTGCCGGCCCAGGCCAGAATTTCAGGGTACAGGGCATAAAACGTACCCAGATTCACGCCTAAAGCTCCTCCGCTCGCACTCAAGCGCTGGCGGAAGGCATTCACCTGAGCCTGGTTAGGTAAGATAACTATGATGGAGGCCAGAGGATCGACGGCGCGAATCTGGCGGATTTGCTTCAAGACGTAAGTTGTTTTGCCGTGACCGGCCGGGGCCAGATAAAGATGAGAGGTCATGAGCTCCTTAAATTACAGTCCAGCTTCTGCAGCCAACTCATACCCCTTGTTGACCAAATCTTGCACCGTCTCAATCAGGTTTTCAGCCGTCTCGACTGACGGGGGTGGGGCTTCTTCTTCCTCGTCGTCGGGTGGGATGGTCAACTCGCGGACGTGGGCCAGGCGGGCGGCCAGGGTATCGGAGATGCGCTTGGTTTCAACCAGTTCGGCCTGAACCAGGCGCGGGGAGGGCAGTTTCGGACCTGGTTCGCGCTCTTTGAGCAGGCACAGGTGAGCGGTCAAGGCCCAACCCAGGGCCTGGTGGATGGGACGCATCACTTCTTCCGGGAAGCCGCCTTGCAGTACGACGCGGGCCAGTTGCAATCGCTTGTTGGCGGTGTCCAAGCCCTTACGAGCCTTTTGCAGACGCTGCGCTTGCTGGTCGGCCTGGCGAGTGGCGGGGGGAGCAGGCATAGACGGGGCCCGGTAGAAGTCAGCCTCGGCCTTGGGATCGGCCTGTTCAACGGCGCCACCGGTCAGAGTCAGCAGGGTGCGGTAGCTTTCCTGCTCCATCAGGTGCAGGCCGGGTAGTTCGGCCCCGGCCTCGACGTTGAAATGTTCATTTAAAAGTTTCTCGATCTGAGGTCGTAATTCAGCCGGGGTCTGGTCAACCACCACCAAAATATTTCCATCGGCCGGAGCGCCGGGCAATTGAGGCGCGCGGCGGACCAGCATAATCCGGCCGGGAAAATGGCCGACCAGCCGGTCGGCAAAAGCTTGCAGCGTCGGAACCGGCGCTTCTTTGACCGGTGGGGCTTCCTTGGGAGCCAGGTCCAACTTAACCTCGACAGGGGGGCCCCCCAGCATCTCGTCAATTTTTTGCATCAGGCTCTGACCGGTGTCGTGGAAGGTAATCTCGGCTGGCGATTCTTCGCTACCGAAGACGCCGGCAAAAATGTTCCGCTTGGCGGCCAGGGTATCGAGCATACGCTCCTCGATGGTTCCTTGAGCCACCAGGTTGATCACATTAACCGTGTGCGGCTGGCCGTGACGATGGGCGCGGGCAATGCGTTGGTCCAACACGGCCGGATTCCAGGGCAGATCCAGGTTTACTACCAGGCTGGCTGCCTGGAGATTGAGACCCACGCCGCCGGCATCCGTAGACAGGAACACCTTACACTTGTCATCCTCAAAGAAACGTTCGATCAATGCGCCGCGCTTGGAGGTGGGTACATCGCCGCTGAGGGTAACGTAGCCCAGGTCCATCCGCTCCAGGATGGGGTAAGTCAGGTGAAGCATGTTGGTCCACTGGCTAAACAGGATGGCTTTGTGCCCGTTATTGGCCACTTCGTCGTCCAGGATGTCGGCCAGTTCTTGCAGCTTAGGGGCGGTTTTTTCCCGGTCCGTGGGAGACAGATCAGGATCGTGCAGGGCCAGGGCGTTGCAGATGAGGCGCATCTTGACCAGGGCGCCCAGCAGAATTTGATGCTCCTTGGGGGACAGGGGCCGCCGCCGGGCGGTGGCGACCAGTCTGGCCACGGTGGCCCGAAACTCTTCGTAGGCTTTCCACTGCGGATCGGTCATGTCAACAAAGAAGTTACTGTCAATGCGTTCGGGCAGGTCTTTCAAAACCTCGTCCCGGACACGGCGCAGGACGTAGGGTGAGATTTGACCACGTAATTCGTCCAGATTTTTGTAACCCAGCACCTTGTACGAGCCGGCGGCGCGTCGTTCCACCTGGAAAAAGCGCTGGTTGAAACGCCACAGCGGACCGAGAATGGTCGGATCAATAAATTGGAAAATGCTATACAGTTCATCCAACCGATTTTCGAGGGGGGTGCCGGTTAGTACAAAGGCATAGGGGCTGCGTAACCGCTTGACCGCGTCGGCGGTTTTGGTGCGCCAGTTTTTAATCCGCTGGGCTTCGTCCAGGATGATCAGGTCAGGCCGCATGCGGCGCAGGTCATCTTCATCGCGTAGCACCAATTCGTAGTTGATAATGTTGAAGAAGGCCGGTTTCTGGTACAGTTGGCGGCGGGCGATGAGGTTGCCCTCAATTATGTTGACCGAAAAGGAGGTGAAGCGTTGAATCTCACGGGCCCACTGGTGTTTGAGCGAGGCGGGGCAGACCACCAACACCCGCTGAATATCGCGCAGTTGGTGCAGCAGGCTGCTGGCGGCAATGGCCTGGACCGTTTTGCCCAGACCCATGTCGTCTGCCAGCATGGTTCGGCGGCCAAAGACCAGGTGCATGGCTCCCTCTTCCTGGTAAGGATAAAGCGGCGTAGAGAGCAGATTGAGGGAGCGATGGCCTTGCTTGATTTGCTCCTGAAACCATTCTTTCTGGCGTTGAATGGTCTCGATATCCTGTTGTTTCTCCAGGTGCTGCTCGACCTGGGGCGTTATCTGAATAGAATCTTGGAGTTGGGCCGGCAGCCCCTTGATGTCTTCCAACAGGGTGGGTAGGGTCTTGGTGACCGAACCGACCAGAATGCCCTCGGCATCAAAGTAACGAGACAAAACATCACGCAAGGTTGGCGGGTCTGGCAAGGGCAGGGTGATGCGCACGGTGGTTTCCTGAGCGTGATGCAGGAAAATTTGTGATACAGGCGGTCGTTCCGCCGCCATTTTGTCCCACTCCTCTCCCAGGTTTTCCTTGAGGCGAAGCAGGACGGCTTCAATGTGTTTACAGGTGCCGAGGAGATTGGTTTTGTAATCGGCACAGGTGCAGCTATTGAGTAACTCGGTCAGGGAGCGAATCTGCACCCGGTACGTTTGTTTGGACTGGGACGTAACCTCGAAGGTGCTGTAAACGGTATGCTGTCCCTGGTTCTCAATGGCAGCAATATCTTCAGCGGCCCGTTTGCGCCGGCGTTCAATTTGCTCTTGTACATCAACCATGGTAATTAACTCCTTGCGACTTTTGCAATAGTGGTCCGTTTCAAAAATTTTACAGTGTTACACTATTACCTAAAAACCATATTTTAATACAAATCGTTTATTAAAGCCAGAAATTGAAATTGCCAGGATATGTCCGCAAACTCAATAATGTCTTCTCTGTTTCAAATGTGCTATAATATCCTGCAAACTCATTGGAGAAATACCTATGCAAGTTTTGCATGTTCACTGGCGCCCTCCGCGCTCTCCGGCTGAGTCGGGCGAAGTCGTACTGTGGGCCGAAAATGGGCTACTGCCTGCCCCGAGGAAGCGAGGAGGACGCATCAGCCAGAAGAAGCCCAAGCCTCACCCTTTTGACGACATCCCCGCTAGCCTGGAGCGAGTCATGGCGGCCATCGGCCTGGCTGAGGCCACCACCAACACGACCGATATAACCCTGTTGCTCCCCACCGGCAAATATGGGCCTCAACCCTCGCCGCAGTTGCAGCACGACTGGGATTTGAGCGACGATGATGGCGCCCCGGTTCTGGCTCCCTGGCAAATCACCGGCATTTCACTCTCACCGCTACAGGGTGTTATATTTTTGACAAACCTGCCCGACCGGGAGAACTTACCGCCCGGACTGACGCCGGGCATTGATTGCCAGTACTGGCAGATGGTTTGCAGCCTGGTTCTGGAAGGGTTGGCCCAGCAAAAAATTCTGCCGACGATGGCCCAGGCCGATCTGGAGGGAAAAACATACCACGCTCGCTGGCTCCCTATCCTCGATGGGCCAAATGATGGGCCGCGCCTGGCCCGGTTACAAGCCACCCTGCCTCCCCTGTGCCGAGCCGAAGCAAAAACGTCAGAAGAAGCGCCTCATCCTCGCCACCTGCTCGATACTTTCCTCAACACGATGACCGATACCCTGGCTCGCTTATGGGGTCAGGCCAAACAGCCCGACCTACCGGCCAAAAAAGATGAAACACCCCGGCACTGGCTCAACGCCCTTTTTGCCACAAACCCGGAAATCACCGGTTCTCCGGCCCAACTGAACCACCTCAACCGGAGCTACAGGGTGTGGCTGCGCAATCTGCATCTCGCCGGCGATAAAACCAGCCGGGTGGCCTTTCGTCTGGAAGCGCCCGTCCAACAGAGTACCTCCGGTAGAGACAAATCCTGGATTTTACATTACGTACTGCAAGCCCGCGACGACCCCAGTTTGTTGGTCAGCGCCGAGCAAATCTGGCAGACCAAAGGAAAGGTGCTCAAAACCCTCAACCGCCGTTTTGAGCAGCCCCAGGAAACACTACTGACCGGTCTGGGCTATGCCGCCCGTCTCTTTGAATCGCTCAAAGCCAGTCTCAAGTCGGCTAAACCGACCTCGTTGGCCCTGTCCACACAGGAGGCGTTTGATTTTTTGCGCGAAGTCGCTCCTTTGCTGGAAGGGAGCGGCTTTGGGGTGTTGGTTCCGCCCTGGTGGAATAAACCGGGTACCCGGCTGGGTGTACGTCTGAAAATGTCAACCTCCAGCCAGCCCAGCGCCGATGCCGTTCCCAAAAGCAAGATTGGCTTTAAAAATCTCATCCGTTACAAGTGGGAACTGTCATTGGGTGAAACCAACCTCACCCGCGAAGAATTCGAGGCCCTGGTGGCCCTCAAAGCGCCTCTGGTGCAAATTCGGGGCCAGTGGGTGCAACTTGACCCGGAACAGATTGAAGCGGCCATTCGCTTCTGGGAAAAGCAGAACCTCGAAGCGGAAATTGGGTTAAACGAGGCGTTGCGCTTTGGCTTGGGCGCAGCCGATACTATTGACGGCTTGCCTGTCCAGGGGGTGGAGTATGAAGGCTGGCTGGCCGATTGGATGGAACGCTTCAAAGGCAACGAGAAACTGGCGGTTCTGCCCCAACCGGCCGGCCTGCAAGGACAGTTGCGACCTTACCAGCAGTATGGTTACTCCTGGCTGGATTTTATGCGCCGTTGGGGAATGGGGGCCTGCCTGGCCGATGATATGGGCCTGGGCAAAACCATCCAGACCATAACCTTATTGCTGCAGGAAAAAGAGCAAACGGGCCATCTACCCGGCCCGGTTTTGCTGGTCTGTCCGACTTCGGTGGTCTCGAACTGGGCTAAAGAGGTGCAACGATTTGGTCCAGGGTTGACCACGCTTCAACATCAAGGTCCAGACCGCCTGCGGGACGACGCCTTTACCAATCAAGCCGGAGAAACCGATCTGATTCTGACCAGTTACGCCGTGGTACGCCGCGACATTGAAACGATGCAGGCTGTGGATTGGTTTGGGGTGGTGCTGGACGAAGCGCAAAACATCAAAAATCCCGGCACCAAGCAGGCCCGGGCCATTCGGAGCCTGTCGCCCCAATTCAGGCTGGCCCTGACCGGTACCCCGGTTGAAAACCGCCTGTCGGAACTGTGGTCAATTATGCAGTTTCTCAACCCGGGCTACCTGGGCTCGCGCCAGGATTTCCGGGCCACCTTTGCCCTGCCCATCGAGCGGTACCAGGATGAGGCCGCCACCCTCCGGCTGAGACAGATGACCGGCCCCTTCATCCTGCGCCGGGTCAAAACCGATCCCACCGTTATTCAAGACCTGCCTGAGAAAAACGAGATGAAAGTCTACTGCAACCTGAGCGAGGAGCAGGCGACTCTGTACGAATCGGTGGTGCAAAATTCAATAGCAGCAGTGGAACAGACAGAAGACGTCGATGGCGTCAAGCGCAAGGGTCTTGTGTTGAGCATGCTGATGCAGTTGAAACAGGTCTGTAACCATCCGGCTCAATTCCTGCACCAGGTCGGCGATGGTCAACCTGTGGACCCGGAAGCGGAGATGAAGCGGAGTGGCAAACTGGCCCGCCTGACCGAAATGCTTGAAGAAACCATTTCCGTGGGCGACCGCAGCCTGATCTTTACCCAGTTTTCCGAAATGGGCTATTTTCTCAAGGATCACCTGCAACACACGTTGGGGGTATCGACCCTGTTCCTACACGGTGGTACGCCGGCCAAGAAACGCCCCCAAATGGTGCAGCGTTTTCAGGAGGACCCCAACGGGCCGCCCATCTTTATTTTGTCACTCAAGGCCGGCGGAACGGGTTTGAATCTGACCCAGGCCAACCACGTGTTCCACTTTGACCGCTGGTGGAACCCGGCTGTGGAAGACCAGGCCACCGACCGGGCCTTCCGCATTGGGCAAACTCGGAATGTCCAGGTGCACAAATTTGTCTGCGTGGGCACGCTGGAGGAGATGATCGACGAGATGATCGAGAGTAAAAAAGCGCTGGCCCAAAGCGTGGTCGGCCAGGGAGAAAACTGGCTGACCGAACTTTCAACGGCGGAACTGAGAGAATTAGTTACCCTACGACGGGAGGCATTAGGATGAGCCGCTACGATTATTATGGTTATTACGGATACTTTAAGCCCAGCCGCCCCCGTGAAACCACTGAGGGCATCAAAGCCAGGAGTAAACGGGGTGCCTTTGCCAAAAACTGGTGGGCCACGCGCTGGATCAAGGCCCTGGAACGGATAGTTGAGCGCAAGCGTTTGGGCCGGGGCCGGCGTTACGCCCGCGCCGGCCAGGTGATCTCCATTGAAGAAGTGCCGGGTGGGGTTGAGGCTAAAGTGCAAGGATCGCGTCGCCGGCCCTACAAAGTGACCATCAAGGTAGACCCGCTTACCGACAAGCAGTGGGAGCGGGTCGTGGACACCTTATCCGACCAGGCCCTCTTCACCGTGCAGTTACTGGCCGGTGAAATGCCGCCCGACATCGAAGAGGTTTTTACTGAGGCCGGGGTCAGTCTCTTTCCCGAAAAACGCGCCCAACTGCACACCGACTGTTCCTGCCCTGATTGGGCCAATCCCTGCAAACACGTGGCGGCCGTCCATTACATTTTAGGGGAACAGTTTGACGAAGATCCCTTCATGCTCTTTCGCTTACGCGGGCGCAGCCAGGAGCAAATCATGGCCGACCTGCGCGCTCGCCGGGCCGGTGAAGCCGAAGAAGATTTCGAGGAGGAAGTCGAAGAGCCGGCCATCCCCCTGACCGAGACCCTGGCCGACTTTTGGGGTACAAACCAGCCCCCTGAGCCGGTGAAAACCACGATCAAACTGGCCTCTGTCAAGCTCCCCATCCTCAAGCGCCTGGACCAACCTTCCTTTCTGGCTGACGATAACCTGAGCAGGCTCCTTGGCCCGGCTTATCAAGCCATTGCCGAAAAAGCGGTCGGGGCGGCTTATGAGCAGGAGGTAGATGCAGATACCTTCTCATGATGATATAACTTCTCAATATCGATGATATGGCAACTCGTCTCTACTTTTGTTGAGATCGTCTTACCGGTGAGGGGAAGCATTGCCAAAAGCATCAAAGTAGCCTGCTCTCAATTCTATTATTTGCAACTGGGTCAGGTTGCGGGGCAAATTTGTTCCATTTCAATCCAACCCCATCTTTGACATCGCTTGCCACAGGTTGCGCCGCCGGTGGTGATCAACCTGCCATTTCTTCAGGAGAACCTCATAGCGGTCCGGGGCTAACTCGCGCAGCGCGGCCATCCACCGGGCATGTTGGGTGTAATCTGATTTCTGGGCTGCTTCGGGTCTGGGGACGAAGTTTTGCAAATATGCTTTCCAATACCCCATGACCTGGTACATCAAATCATCAGATGCGTATTGTTTCAAGTACACCTGTCGTGAGGATTGGTCTGGGGATGACAGTTCATCGGGTCTGACCACCACCTGGTAGAACTTGGGATACTGGCTCTTTCCTTCGGGGCTTATCTCGGTTAAATCTTTTGTCAGTAACCGTAAAAACTCATAATCTTCGCCTAATGCATGCTGTTCGCCGGGTAAATGGGTGAGCCACCCTGCCATCTTTTGCTGAAACCAGGCCGGGCCTTTTTGCCCATCGACGATACTCTCGATCAGCCAATGCAGCCACCAGGTATCGCGGCTTTGGGCCCGACTCCAACCCCATGAGTACCGTTTAGCCCGCTGGATGATGTACTTCTGCCAGGACGCAAACAAGGCTTGACGGATCTGTTGAGATACGGTTGCCTCTTCAAAGGCTTTGAACATCGTTTCCCAGTCAAAACAATGATCGAAGGCGATAAGCTGGAGCGACAAAGCGTTAACCAGTTGTGTCTGATCTAATCCTTGAGCGGTTTGTTGGTAATAATCCAGCAAGGTCTTGTGATTTTTCAACCTGGTGGGGTCGTCGTAGTGGTGATTGACGATAGGAAACAGAAGAGAGGTTTCCGGCGTCCAGGATTGGTCTCCTTGCTCAGATTTTAACAACGGAGGCAGCGTTTCCTTAATCACATCCAGGCTTTCCCGGTAGTCTTGTTTGGCCAGGAGGTCCTCGATTACCGGCAGGCCATTTTGCCATTGTTGCGAGATGGTGGTTCTCAGATTATCCAGGTACCGCTCAGGCGCATACTGTTCAACATAGTACATATAGAGTGTATGCCAGTAGGAGAAGGTATTTTCCAACCGTTTTTTCCAGGATGGCGTGTCTTTGTGACTGGTTAGCCCTTTAAAGATCACTTCTTGATCTGTCTCCGGTAATTGCGTGAAGAAATCCAGGAAGGTATTACCGTTCAGGACAACATGAGTAAATGAGTCTTCCCAATCCAGAATACCTTCGGCAAAGGCAAAGGCATCCTGACCTTCATCTCTAGTAAGCCATTCCCATTCCAGCAAGCAGAAAGTGAGATTTTCTTCCAAATAGAATCCTTCAATGTAGATCCATTCAGGCATGGCTGTTGAGACCTCACTCTCTGTATATGAAAGGGCCTCGGCAATACCAGTGTCTGACGAAAAGTTGTGTTGAACGGCACTCTGAATCAGTGGGCGCATTTTCTGGGCGACCTGTTCCAGGTCATCAATGAACGCGGTCTGGTCAAAGTAGGGAGGCTCCCAATGATGATCCTGGATTATATATTCGCCATCTTCTAGCCCTGCTTCACCGACAATACTGTCCCACTCATCCCACAGATTGGCCCAGGTTTGTTCCAATTTGGCTATCGAAACCGGTTTGGCCGGAGTGACTTTTGTATCGCCGGGTGACTGGGGCGGAGAGAGGAGGTGCTGCACAGTTTGCCTGGTGTCCGGCGGTAGTTGGCCCAGCATCGCATCTTGCATATCAGGTGGTAAGGTCGCAAATAAGGCCTCAAGTAAATCGATAATTTCTTGTTGGGTCAGAGCCTCAAAGAGGCGATCCCCTATGGAACTGTTCCATTTGATTGTTTTTTGATCTGGCATAATGCTTATCATCCTTTTTGGGTAGGCGGGAGAACAGACTACGCAACGTAATCTGTGTCTTTCCGCTGTTTGTTGTTAAAACTGTCCCCCTGAGTCTGGTGTCTTATCAACTAATATGCTTGAAAGTTTTAGAATTATCCATACTTTAACACAGTCATACATCCAATACAAAAATTCGGCGATAGCGCGAAGAGCTGTACAGTTCTTCACACTATCGGCCGCAGTGGGTGGCCTGGGAGGAGGCTTTTTGTGGGCGGGATTTGACCGTCAACAGTAAGAACGAATGTAACTATTCAGTTGCAGCCGCTTTAAGATCGATCCGCCAGGGCGTTTCTTGGTAGGTTACTATGATTTGGCATAACAGCCGCCTCCTGTATTAGGTTCTGTTGACATTTGTCCAAAAATGTCATTCCGAGGAGCGCAGCGACGAGGAATCTCCGGCAACGAGGACAAATTCAAGGAGAAATAGGAGATTCTTCGCTCCCTTTAGTCGCTCAGAATGACATAATCCGAAATGTCAACACGCCCTAGCTGATATCCGTCGTTTCAAGCGGCTGCCACCGCCAGCCCTCCCCTTGCTTGACCACGTAACCCAGGCTGGGGAAAGGAGGAAAATTGGGATTTCAATCCTAAGCAAGCCTTATGCTATAATTCAGATTACGAAATGCAAAAAGGAGCTCAATATGTCTAATGATGGACCCAAATCACCATTATTTACCCCCCTGTCGTTCACAGGGAATGTACCCCTTCTTAAATTGACTGGCGTGGAGATTTCTGATGAAATGTCGGCGGCCCTGGCACACGCGCCGAGCGGTATGTGCACGGCCTGGGGTATCCCGTTTGAGATTGGGAATGTTGTCGCCCTTACGGATGAAGTTGTATCGGTTGACTTACCTCCTACAAGCTCACAGTGGCTTGTCTTTATGCATACCTCTGACCTGCGTCCACTCAAACCCGGTCCCGGCGGTTTCATCTCGCCGATGCGTGGCGAGGGACAACTGGCCGAACACGCAGCCGACTACGTAATCCTGTACGCAGATGGTACCGAGGCGTGCATACCGATTCGCCGCCGCTGTCAGCTTGGTATGTTTCAGCGTCGCTGGGGGGAAAATTGTGTTGAGTCCGTGCCACATCACAAGCCTCACCCACAACGTGCCTCTCATGAGCAAACCAATGTCTGGTGGGGACAAAGTCAAACACGGGTTGCCGTGGCGGAACGTGGCCCGTGGGTAAACTGGCTTTGGGCATGGGAGAATCCGTACCCAGAGAAAGAGATCGTTGGTATTCGTTTTGAGCCGGTGTCGGGCGTGGTTATTGTCTCGGCGGTATCGGCCGGTAATGTCTCTTCCCAACCTTTGCGCTGGCAAGCGCGCCAAAAAGCGCTGTTGAGGTTGCCTCAAGGAGAAACTTTCCAGCCAGAACTGGATGAGCACGGCTTGCTTCAACAAATCCAACTCGATCTGGGGCAGATCATTTCGGCAACGCCCCGTTTGATTTATCCCAACGACACTTGGGCCGCAACATACAACAATCAGATTCCGGCAAAATCTGAAAACCAGGTAATAGTCGAGTATACCGCTCATCCAGATGCCAAATTCCATCTTGCTAACGGGGAAATCATCCCCGTGGCGCAAATCGAAGAAAGCCCCAGGGATTTTGAAAAATCCGTGGGGTTTGACGTGCAGCCCGTGGCAGCGGCTATGCAGCGGGTCACCCTGCGGGTGGTGGAACGCGGTAGCAGCAAATCTGTGCCGGTCAAGCTGCACGTCCACGGCGAATACGGGGAATATCTGGCCCCGGTGGATCGTCATCGCCTTCCAAACGCGGCCTGGTTTGAAGACTATAGCGCAGACTTTGCCCATCTCGATACCCATTATTGCACCTATATCTCCGGCGAGACGGTCATCAAGCTACCGCTGGGCCAGGTTTACATCGAGGTGTCGAAAGGGTTTGAGATCGAGCCTGTCCGGCAAGTCATCGAGGTGAGCCCCGCTACCGAGGAAATCGTCATCGAGATTGAAAAAGTGTTGCCCTGGCGTGAGCATGGCTGGGTGACAGCCGATACGCACGTTCATTTTCTGTCGCCGATGACGGCCCTTCTTGAAGGGGCGGCCGAGGGTGTCAACGTGGTCAACCTGTTGGCCAGCCAGTGGGGCGAGTTGATGACCAACGTCGGCGATTTTGATGGTAAGACCACGTGGGGCTCCAGGGAAGCAGGCGGGGATGGCGAATACCTGGTTCGGGTGGGCACAGAGAACCGGCAACATGTGCTGGGGCACATCTCGTTACTGGGCTACAGCGGCCAAATCATCACTCCTCTAACGACGAGCGGACCGGACGAGTCTGCGCTGGGCGATCCAATCGAAATTTTGCTGACTGAGTGGGCCAGACAGTGCAAAAAGCAGGGGGGATTGGTCGTTGTGCCGCACTTTCCAGATCCCCGCTTAGAGCCGGCCGCCACCATCGTCAGTGACGAGGCCGACGCCACAGAAATGACCTCTTGGGGAGATTTGTACGGGGGTATTAATCCATACTCTCTGGCAGACTGGTATCGCTATCTTAACTGCGGCTACCTCACCGCCGCTGTGGGGGGCACCGATAAAATGTCGGCCGACACGCCGGTTGGCGCGGTGCGCACCTATGCCCGAATTGATCCAAACCAGGCTTTCAGCTACAAAACCTGGCTGGAAGCTGTCCGGCGGGCAGAAACTTTTGTGACCTATGGCCCCCTGCTTGAATTTAATGTCGATGGCCGGCCAATGGGAAGCCGCATCAAAATGTCGGCCAACGGGGGCACGGTTGACGTAACCTGGCAGGTTGCCAGCGTCACCATCCCGATGTCTCGCGTTGAACTGATTATGAACGGCGAAATTCGAGAAAGCGCGACTGTTCCCGCCAGAGAAGGAGGTGGGCACTGGTCGGTTAAAGTGGATAAGAGTTGCTGGCTGGCCCTACTGGTACGGGGGCACTACGCCGATAAACCGGAAATTATCACCGCTCACGTTTCACCCGTGATGGTCACCGTTGAGGGATCGCCTCTACTCGCTGCGGCTGATGCCGTCACCATCCTCGAGCAGATCGAGGGCGCCCTGGCCTACCTGGATACAGTGGGGACCCGGCCCGACGACATCGCCTACAAACGGATGCGCCTGGTTTTGGAATCGGCTTATCGTGGCTTGCACAATAGAATGCATGAACTTGGATACTATCACCACCACACCCCCCTATCAGACCATGCAAAGCATCATCAACCGTAAGGCGCTTTCCCTTTGTCGCCTTGCCAATCGCGGAACAACTCACTTGCCCAGCCAATTTTATCCTGGTGGGGAGGGCTTGATAATCGATCGAAATGACTATATAGTCTGCCTTGAGGTACCTTTCCAACTGGTCTTGTGGCGATATATGTGAGCCCTGTGTCAGCCGGCGAATATCATAGCTCCGGGACGCTAAACGTAATCTTGAATTGCGTACCATTTTCCCATCTTATGCTATAATTTGGATTGTAGAAGAATATGAGGCTAGAATAAGCACACACGGGTGAAGTTAAAAATGTCGGATGAGTTATTTTCTCGAGAAGAAGTACTGAAGGGCCTACATGGCTCCCGGGCCAAAAGCTTGCTCTTTTGGATTGAAACCCGAACGACATATATGGTGCTTGAATCAAGGCAGGCGATACAGCATTTTCTTGGTAAAGACGAACCTCAAGGTCCAATACCTGATATTATTAAGAAACTTGGTATGACCATCCAGGCCCAAACGGTCTGCACGATCGAAAATCTGGAACGTTACGCGCCTTATTGGAAAAAAGCCGTACCGGATACGCCCAAAACTCGAGCCGCACTGATCCATCTCTTCGGTCGTAAATATAAGTTTACCTATGAGGCGGTGCCTCGTATTCGCGCTGCGTTGGGGATGGACGATCCAACCGTACAGGAGGAATATAAAAATCTATACGGCCAACCCCTGGAGACACTATTCCTGCCAGCGAAAGCGTCCGCCGAGCGCAAACCAAAATCAGCGCCGGTTGAAGAAACAGTTGACAACATCAGCATCGAAGAAATCGAGACGGAGCTTGAGTGGGTGCATCTTGCCAGGGGAGAGTATCTCTTTAAGCAGGGAGACGTAGGCGATTGCCTCTATGTGCTTATCAGCGGACGTTTACGTTCCATCATTCAGCCAGAAAACGGCGAAGACGCGCTTATCCGTGACATCGGTCAGGGTGATATTGTCGGCGAGACCTCACTAATTGCAGATGTGGCTCATCCTGCCACCATTTACGCGATGCGTGATAGTGAGCTTATTTCGTTCAACCGGGACAGTCTTGAGCGGCTGGCCAGAAAGTATCCCATCTTCATGATGCATCTAATGCAGCGGCTGGCCAGAGGTCTGCTTGCAGCGACCCGCAGACCGGCCGTTAGGGGTAATCTCAGAACAGTGGCCCTTGTGCCGGCAAGTGCTGATGTACCCCTGTCTGATTTCACCCATCGTCTGGCTTCAGCCTTAAAGAAGATAAGCAATCCCCTGCATTTAACATCTCAAGCCCTTGATGAGGCGCTGGGAGAGGGGGCCTCCCAGACCCCACAGGATAGCGCGGATAATAGTCGTATTGTTGGCTGGCTGAGTCATCAGGAATCGGCCCATGACTTGATCCTGTATGAAGCGGAGGCGGACTTATCCGCCTGGACGAGGCGGTGTATTGGCCAGGCTGACCGGGTGCTTATCGTGGCCAGGGCAGCCTCAAATCCTGAACCGGGCCAGATTGAGGCAGAATTGCTTGGCGCGAGCGATCCTCGTATCGCGCCACGCCAGGAACTGATCCTGTTACATCCTGACCGGAACCGGCAACCGGTGGGTACGCATCAATGGCTGGCCCACCGCCGCCTGGCCGGGCACTATCACCTCGCTCTTAATGCGGACGCGGATTTTGAACGTCTGGCCCGTTTTCTGACGGGCAAAGCCATAGGTCTCGTCTTTAGTGGAGGTGGCCATCTTGGCTTTGTACACCTTGGCGTCATCCGGGCGCTGGAAGAAGCAGGGATTGCGGCGGATGTTGTTGGCGGCACCAGTGTGGGAGCGCTGGTCGGGGCCGGGTATGCACTGGGCTGGCCTTCTCAGAAGATACTCGAATATGGTAAAGAGATTGCCGCCCACGTGAGATCATATCTTGATTTTACGTTACCCATCGTTTCTATCATTTCAGCCGGCAAGCTCAATAAATTGTTGCAGAGCTTATTTGGTGAGATCAACATAGAAGATCTCTGGATAAATTATTTCTGCATTTCCAGTAACTTGACGTGTGCCCGCATGATGATTCACCAGAGAGGCTTGCTGTGGCGTTACCTGCGGGCCAGCGTCTCGCTGCCAACTTTCATGCCACCCATCCTCGACAAGGGTGAGATACTGGTCGATGGTAGCCTCTTCAACAACTTGCCGGCTGATGTTATGAGCCAGATGGGTGAAGGTGGCCCGGTGATTGCTATCAATATCAGCCCTAAAAGAGACCTTCCCAGAGAATATAACTTTGCTGACAGCATATCGGCTCAACAACTTCTCTGGAGTCGATTCAATCCTTTGGTTGAAGAATTGAAAGCGCCCAGCCTGGTAAACATCATCTCGCGGACGATGATGATAACCGGTCGCACCGAGACCTGGCCGCAAGAGGCGCGGGATATTGACCTATACCTTGAACCGCCTCTTGACGATTATAGATTTGGCGATATAGCCGCGATTGATCCGATGGTTGAGGTTGGTTATCAGGCTGCGTTGGAGAAAATCGAGACGTGGCAAAGCAAACTGCGTAATTCATAACCCGGATGAATGTCACACTTGGATCACCACTATCGTTATACTACATAGAACCAGAATTCGGCTTGCCAGCGGAGCAAAAAGTAACTTCCGCTTGATGTCGCCAGCCAACTCGTGAACCCACAGGGCAATGACGTAAACCCGCAGGGCAGTGACGTGAAGCGTAATGACTTATCTACGGCTCACTTTTACGCTTTACGTTTTACGTGGTTGGATGCTTTATGAGGTTGCCTCACCGGAAGCTACTTTTTCATTGCTAATTCTGGTTCTATGTAATCGTTTTGGAGAAGAATTAATGGCAACGACAACAACCACTGCTAACAGTTACATCATCGACGTCACTGACCAAACTTTTGCCACCGAGGTATTGGAACGCTCAAAAACCGTGCCGGTGGTGGTCGATTTCTGGGCTGACTGGTGTGGCCCTTGCCGGATGTTGGGACCCGTGCTGGAAAAACTGGCTGCGGAGTATAAGGGAGCTTTCATTTTGGCCAAAGTAGACGTGGACAGTAACCCCAACGTGGCCATGCAATACCGCGTCCAGGGCATTCCGGCGGTCAAGGCTTTCATTAACGGCAAGATGGCCAATGAATTTACCGGGGCCTTGCCCGAACCCCAGGTACGAAAATTTGTCCAGGGGCTGCTGCCCTCCACGGCCGACCTGTACGCCAGGCAGGGCTTCGAGTGGGAAATGAGCGGCCAACTGGCCATGGCCGTTGAAAATTATAAGGCCGCTCTGGCAGAAAAGGCCGATCATTATCCGGCTATGTTTGCCTTGGGACGTACCTTGATGAAGCAGGACCAGCTCGATGAGGCCCTCTCTATTCTGGAACGTATCCCGGCCGGCGTTCGTGAAAGGTCGGCCGCAGAGGCCTTGCTGGCCACCGCCCAATTTCGCCAATACGCTGCCGGGCACAGTGAACCGGATCTGCGAGCCAAAATCCTGGCCAACCCGGCTGATATTCCCAGTCGCTATGCCCTGGCCAGCCTGCTGGCCACGGAAGAGCGATACATCGAAGCTTTGGATCAATTCTTGGAGGTCGTGCGTCGCAATCGTCAATACAATAACGACGGTGCCCGCAAGGCCATGTTAGCCCTCTTCACCGTTATCGGTGAAGACCAGTCAATCACCAGAACCTACCGGCAAAAACTGGCAAACGTGCTGTTTTAAAACCAAGTAGCCGAGGCATCCCTATGCCCGGTAGCATCCCTATGCCCGGTAGTTGATACGCCCCCTCAAATAAAGCTGTTGCCCCTTCTCCCCCCTGTGGGGGGCCGGGGGGGCTACAGCCAATTGGGTGGGCCGGGGCGTGGGGATTACGTAGGATTGGCGTCAAGTTAGGCAGCATAATCAACAATATAATGTTAAATAACAATCGGTGGGAGCCTGCTACCCAATAAATGAGGCAAAAGGTCGGCCACTTTTTTCCGGCTACATTGCCATAGGTAGCAGGCTCCACACTGTCCAACCCCATAAATAAGTGAGAAGCCCTCCTTTTTTTGATTCAATCGTTCCTCCCCTATCAGCAATTCCAATTCTAAATAGGGCGCAGATACTCTCGTCTCCCCAGTGATGATTCGCCACGAATTGCACGAACACTTGCACCTGTGCCGCAAGTGTAGGTGTTGGCACGAATAAAAAGCAAAAAATTAGTGAAAATTCGTGTAATTCGTGGCAAAAATGGATAGTTTGTTTGCCCCGAAAACTTCAATCCGACCTGCCTTATCCCTATCCTATACCCAAATTTAGGGTTGCTATTCCCCTATTTAACCTATTGACAATTGATCATTGATCATACATAATTAACTCGTCATGATTTCACCCAACTTATTAAAAAAATTAGCGGCTTACGTCCCAACGCCGGTTGCCCAGGCTATTTATCGCCAGCCTCGTCCTTTGACCGGGCCGATGGCTCGTCGCTTTCCGGCGGCTGTTTTGCTCACTGACATTTCCGGCTTTACTCCCCTCAGCGAATTACTGGGGCAAACTGGCCCCACCGGCGCTGAAGAACTGACCCATCTCATCAACCAATATTTCACCCAAATGATCCAGATTATTCAGGCTTATCACGGTCAGGTCATTAAGTTTTCCGGTGATGCCATGATCGTCCTTTTCCCCACCGAGGAAACCTCAAGGCAATTGGCTGTGCGTCAAGCCGGAGAATGTGCCCTGGCGATGCAGGCTGAAATGAGCCATTTTGCTAACATCGAAACCTCGTGGGGACCTGCTTCTCTATCGATGAAAGTGGGGATTGGGGTTGGAGAAGTTTTGGAGTGTACCATTGGGGGTGTTCTGGAACGTTGGGAGTACGTGGTCGGCGGGGATCCGTTAATCCAGGTGGCGACAGCCGAACGTCAAGCTAAACCCGGCCAAATCATTTTAAGTCCCCAAGCCTGGACCGAGGCTGAGGAATTCTTTAGCGGCACAGCCAGCCCAAACAGTCCTGGGTTTGTCAATCTGTACAAGGTTGTCACCCCCCTGCCACCGGCTTTGCCCCCCACCAGATTGAATTGGGGACGACTGAACGATGAACAGAGACAGTTAGCAGAAAAGGCTTTGCAGAGTTACGTGCCTTATGCCATTAAAACTCGCCTGGAGGAGCAATCTGAATGGCTGGCCGAACTGCGCCGGATGGTGGTTCTGTTTATAGGGATTGGCGGATTTGATTACGAAGCAGCCGATATCGGCGAGCAACTACAGAATTTTTTGCAGGCCACTCAAGAAGTCATCTATCGTTTTGAGGGATCGCTGGGGAAAGTAGCTGTTGACGATAAAGGAACGGTGCTATTGATTCTCTTTGGCGCCCCGCCCTTGTTTCACGAAGACGATGCCATCCGAGCCATAGCCTGTGCGTTGGGGTTACAAACCATAGCCCAAGAACAAAATCTGCGTATGGCTATCGGTATTACTGAAGGTCCCGTTTTTGCCGGGCCGGTCGGTGCTCCCAGCCGGCGAGAGTACACTGTGATTGGTGATGAGGTCAACCTGGCCGCCCGGCTGATGCAATATGGCCGGGCCGGCGCCATCATTATCAGTGAACGGGTCAAAGAACGGGCCGGTCCCCACTTTATCACCAAAAGTCTGGGGCAAATCTCACTAAAAGGCAAAGTCAAAGCCTTGCCTGCCTATCTGGTTAAAGGTGAACAGGGGGCGCGGGACGAGTTCGTGGTCCGCTACCTGCTCTACGAAGACCCTCTGGTTGGGCGTAAAGCAGAGCTTGAGCAAATCCGCCGGATAGCTGCCCGAGGCCGGACCGGCAAACGACAACTCTTATTGCTCGAGGGCGAACCCGGTATGGGTAAAAGTCGTTTAGCCGAGGAAATCGTGCGTGAGTGGGTTATGGGCGGGGGAATGGGCTATGGTAGCAAATGTATTAGCTATGGCCAACAAATTCCCTATCAAGCCTGGCGCGAGGTACTGTCAGCTATTTTTGGTCTTACTCCCTCCCTCTCGCCAGAGCAGCAACTGGCCCGGCTAACGACCGGCATGGCTGAGGTGCCGGACCCACCTGGGCAAGCCGGCTATTGGGCCGACCGTCTGCCGTTATTGGCGGATGTATTGGGGCTAAAGATCCCGGAAAATGATTTTACGCGCTACATTGCCGGTGAACTGCGTCGCAATAATACGTTTGCCCTGATTGAAGCCATATTGCGTCACCAGGCGGAGCGACACGCTTTGTTGATTTTGCTGGAGGATATTCATTGGGCCGACGAGTTGTCATTATCTCTGGCGGCTTACCTGGCTCAAAAATTGGCCGATCATTCACTCTTGCTGGTCCTGGTTTATCGACCTATGCCAGAAACAGATTCACAGTTGCTGGCCGGGGTGAGGGATTTACCCGATACATATACCATTTACCTCGAACGGCTCTCGCCTGAAGAAAGCCTGGATCTGGTCAGAATTTTGTTAGGCGATAAGTCATTGTCAGTGGAGACAGAAGAGATTTTATTGAGTCGAGGGCAGGGAAATCCATTCTTTCTCCACGAAATCACCCGGGCTGTTATGGATGTAATGGCCAGTCAAAAAAAAGAAGCCTTCGAACTGCTAGAAATGTTAGATTTGCCCGATACGATCCAGGACGTTGTTTTCTCGCGGATTGATCGATTATCAGAAGCTGAAAAATTGACTTTAAAAATCGCTTCTGTGATTGGCACCAGCTTTCGACGGTCACTCTTGTCGGATATTCACCCTATGAATGGGGTTCGGCTTTTGCTCCCCTCGCATCTTGACAAGCTTGAAAATGAAAAACTGATCCGATTGGAAGCACCTGCCCCGAAGTGGGAGTACGTTTTTCGTAATATTATCACCCAAGAGGTGGTCTATGAAGGCTTGTTGTTGGCTCAACGCCGCCAATTGCACGCCGCTGTTGGGGCAGCCCTGGAGGCTTCGACCCCTGATGAAGTCGAACAACTGGCTTTTCATTACAATCGTAGCGATAATTGGGAAAAAGCGCTGCATTATTTAAAAATTGCCGGTCAAAAAGCCCACCGCGAGTATGCCAATCAGGCCGCTATTCGTTACTATTCTGAGATTTTAACCGGTCTGGCCAGCCGGCCAGCCTCCGAAGGCGGCACCGGCCTGATCTCCACTGACTATTGGGATATTCTTCTGGAACGGGCCAAGTTATATAACCTGATTGGTTGGCGTGACGAGGAGTTAGAAGACCTGGGCACGTTGGGTATTATGGCCGAGGCCCTCAACGACGATCGCCGCCGGGCGCTGGCTGCAAAACAGTGGGCCTATTTATACGAGACGGTTGGCGACTACGACTCTGGCCTGGAAATGATTGAGCGCTCTGTCCAACTGGCCGAAAAAGCCGGTGATGAAAAGCTGCTGGGCGAGGGACACAACCAGTGGGGCAAATTACTCTATCTACGGGGAGCGTACGAAGCGGCCCCGGATCATTTACAGTATGCCTTGCTGATTGCCCAAAACCGCCAGGATAAAATCGCTCAAGCAGATTGTTTGAACAATCTGGGCATTGTGGCCCATTACCAGGCCGACTACGAGGTGGCACTTTACTTTTTTCAAGAGGCGATAGAGTTGTGGCGAGCAACAGGTGATCAGGTTGGTCTGGGCAACGGCCTGCGTAATCTGGGCCGGGTTCATTACGATATGGGGCAGCATATGGCCGCTCGGCAAAATCACGATCAGTCGTTGGCGTTACACCGTAAGATTGGCGACCGGGCTGGCGAAGCTTTAACCCAGCATAACCTGGGCAAGTTACAGCGCAGCCTGGGTAATTATGACCTGGCTCGATACCTTTTTGAGGAGGCTCTGACCTTCTACCAATCCATTGGGGACCGTTACCGCGAGGCTCACAATCTTTACCATTTGGGCTTTCTTTATTGCCGCCTGGCAGAGTATGAAACAGCTTTGACCTTCTTAGAAAGAGCCATCGAAATTTTAAGGGAACATAACGACCCGTGGGGTCTGGCCAGAGCATTGACTTATTATAGTTGGACGTTGGCTAACGACGGAAAATTCGCGGAAGCCAGGAAATATGTTATGGAGGCGCTCAAGATTGAGCGTGAGAGCCAACAAGAAGTGACGATGATGGAAGATGTCGCCCTCCTGGGGCGGGTGGCGCTGGCTCGCAATGATCTAAGCCTGGCTGACACCTGTGCTGGCCATGCCCTGGGTTTTATGGCCCGTCGAGGCACGCAAGGCATTGAGCACCCGGCCATGGTTTATCTAACCTGCTACCACATTTTGCAGGCCAATCAAAAATTTGAACAAGCCCAGTCAGTCCTGGAGCAAGCCCGGCAATACGTAGCCTCCCAGGCAGCCCAAATCGATGACCCTGCCCTGCGAGAAAGTTATCTGACCAGCATCCCGGAAAATCGAGAGATACAGGCGCTGGTTGGGGAATACTGATTTACGATTTGCGAATGACGATTTACGATAAGGAGCATGTTGCCAGTATAATAAAAGTAGCGACCATCGTAACAAGTCAGTAACTTAACTCATCATTCCAATGTCATCATTTCAAGAAAAGCTACAAAACACCTCTCCTCCCCAACTTCCTCCCCCTTCGGTGGGCCAACTGTTTCTGTTCTGCCTGCTTTTAGGTTGGCTGGCTGTCACTCCAATGCTGGTCTGGGGGGGGATGTCCCTGCTGCCAGTCACCTGGTCCAGCCAGGCCAGCAACCTCCTCGGTCTAGCCTTGCTGAGCGGCCTCCTGTTCATCCCCTTCACCGGCTTTGCTGGTCTGGTTTACTGGCGTCGCCGGGATAGTTTATGGCCCTTGGCCCTGGTCCTGTTAGTGACCAGTCTCTACATCATCATTGCCGTGGCCATCCGAACCGCATCGGAAGCGGGCAGCAACCTGGAAACCGGACTGCGGCTGATTGTCTTGACGGTGGCGGCTGTGGGCATCGGGGGGCTGGGCCTGTGGCGAGCTGGCGTCCCTCGTTGGCTGCTTGGGCATGCCTTTGGCTTTGATCGTCCACCTCTGGCCGGATTGCTGCTTACCCTGGTGGTGATGGCCGTACTGACCATCGGCTGGCCGCTGGCCGGAGCCCTGGGCGATAGTTGGGGCAGCTTGCTGATCCTGCTGCAAGCCCTGGCCGTCAGTCTGCCGGAAGAGATTCTGTTCCGGGGCGCGGTCCTGGGCCTGATTACCTCCAATTTTCAGCAGCGTAAAGCGCTGGCCGCCCTGCTGGCCCTGCTGACCTACATCGCTTTTACCCCCAGTATGATTGGACCTCATCAGGACTGGAGCAAGCTGGTGTTACTGATCAGCGCCATTCCTTTTGCCCTGCTGGTCACAGAACTACGGGCCTTAACCGGCAGCATCTGGACCGGGCTTCTTTTCGCCTGGGCCTACCGGGCCTTCCCCCCCCTCTTTACCGACCCTCGCGTTGAGTTGGCCGTCATCACCCAACCCTGGCAAACGATTGCCCGCCTGTGGATGGTATTTGGGGCCGGGGGACTGGCCCTGGTGTTATGGGGGGGACGGCAATGGCTGGCCCCTCGCTGGCGATTATCCGGCCTGACTACCACGGCCTTAGCCCTGAGCGCCACCCTTTTTGTGGGCGGGCTATGGCTCGGACTGTGGCTTTTGTTCGGACGGCCTGGCTTCTACAACGACGGTTTTCTAATCATTATGGCTGAACAGGCCGATTTAAGCGGGGCAGAAGAAATTGAGGATCTCGTTGCCCGGCGGGCTTTTGTGCGTGAGCGACTGCTTGAAACCGCCGAGCGAACGCAGGCCCCGGTTCGGGAGGCATTGGAGGCGGCCGGACTGGATTATCGCCCCTTCTATTTGATCAACATGATTGCGGTCTCAAGTCACCACCGCCGGATGAACGATTTTGCCAATCTGCCCGGCGTGGCCAGGGTTATGCTCAATCCTAACGTTCGTGCTTATCCGTTTCCTTCTTTTGAGCCCGGTTACGGTGATGTTCCCCAGGCGGACTCAGGTGTTGAGTGGAACATCAGCCAGGTTCAGGCGGATAAAGTATGGGCCATGAATTTTACCGGCCAGGGCATTGTGGTAGCCGGGCAAGATACCGGCTATGATTGGCAGCATCCGGCCCTGCACCGGGCCTATCGGGGTTTCAATAGCTCCGGGGAGGTGGATCACAATTACCACTGGCACGACGCCTGGTCTGAGGCGCCTGCACCTATTGACGATGACAGGCACGGCACCCACACCATGGGCACCATTCTGGGCGACGACGGCCAGGGTAACCAAATTGGCATGGCTCCCGGGGCTCGCTGGATTGGTTGCCGCAATATGCGGCGTGGCCTGGGCAATCCGGCCAGCTACACCGAATGTATGGAGTTTTTCCTGGCTCCCTATCCCCTGGGGGGCAACCCCTTTACCGACGGCGACGTGTCAATGGCCCCTCACGTTATCAACAATTCCTGGGGATGTCCCGATATTGAGGGCTGCGATGATACCGTGTTGGAACCGGCTACGGCCGCCTTGCGCACGGCCGGCATTATGATGGTGGTCAGTGCAGGCAACGACGGCCCGGGCTGCCAAACCGTGTTCGAACCCCCGGCTCGTTACGATGATGTTTTTTCAGTGGGGGCCACCAATGGACAAGGGCTCATTACCGGCTTCAGCAGCCGTGGTCCGGTTCCCAATGGGACATCTGAAGGGACGACCGACCCCTCCCTCCTGCTGAAACCGGACATTGCCGCGCCGGGAGATAACGTGCGCTCCAGTATACCGGGCAGCGGCTATGGCACCGCCTCGGGCACCAGTATGGCCGGACCGCATGTGACCGGTCTGGTCGCCTTGCTCTGGTCGGCTAATCCCGACTTAATCGGCCAGATTGAGGCCACGGAACAGATTATTGGCCAATCGGCCAGGCCGGTGGCAGTCAACGCCACCTGTGCCCTTGAGTCTGAAACTCCGGCTGATACGTCTCTGTTAGGCCAGTTGGCCGATTTAGCTGAAGGGAACGTCTGCGCCTGCGGCGATGTAATCGGTAGTCCCAACAATGTTTATGGCTGGGGGGAGATTAATGCCCTGGAAGCAGTCAAGTTGGCCCTGGAGTATAGACGATAGGCTGTCAGCAAATGCCTTTTCTGTACTTCTGTACTTTACCTCTTCGCAACCTGGTCGATTCGTGGTAAAATAACAGTGCGTGTGGTTAAAAAGTTGGTTAGTTGGATCGTCTAAGCCTATAATCCAGGTAACAAACCGCAAACTAACCAACTAAC
Organism: Anaerolineae bacterium; assembly: GCA_034409055.1. GTDB lineage: Bacteria > Chloroflexota > Anaerolineae > 4572-78 > J111 > DAOUMU01. Next base: position 12,757 of record DAOUMU010000223.1, on the reverse strand, counting down.
AAACTAACGAACTAACGAACTAACCAGGTAAACTCAATGGATCTTCTCAAAAAAATCGAAACCTTGCTGAATGCGACCACTCGGGCCAAGTTGCCGCGCCGCGAGCGGCGCAGTGCCCTTGACAAGCGGGAAGAAAAGCTATTGGCCGAGATTCGTCAAGCCCTGGCCAATGTAGAGGCTCAGGAACGCCTGCTGGCCGAGCGGCTCAAACTCGAGCGCACCCAAGCGGAAGAAGCGGCCCAACGTGGTGATCGGGCCGAACAACAGGCACATGAAAAAAGAGCGACTGAACTGGAACGTCACCTGGAGCAAGAATCAATCCAGGCCATTAATCTGGAGGAAAAGCTAGCGTCGTTAGAGGAGAAACTGGCCCTGGCCAAAGAGGCGGTCGAAAAGCAGGCCAAAGCGGCTGCCCTTAAAGACCAAGAGGCCACCCAGGCGATGGCTCAAGGAGGGAGCCCTACGGACACGGCTACCTCGAGCAGCGTGGAGGCGGCTCAAACAAAAGTCAGCGCGGATGACTTTACCGACGATCCCCCTGAAATAGCGGCCCGCAAATCCCGCTTATCAGGTTGAATCTGCGAATGGCGAATCTGCGAATGATGAATGACCAATATTTATCCTAGCTTCGCCATTCGCCTATTCGCCACACCTGCCCTGTGGGTTCGCCTATTCGTCATTCGCTCATTCGCCATTCCCCTTCAGATAGCCCAAAATTGCTTCTAAGCCCAACAGGTAACTACGCCAGCCAAAACCGCTGATCTGGCCTACACATACCGGGGCCAGCATACTTTTATGCCGAAACGCCTCGCGGGCGTGAATATTGCTCAGATGGACCTCTACCACCGGCAGGCCCGTGCCGGCAATGGCATCGCGCAAGGCAATGGAGGTGTGCGTATACGCGCCGGGGTTAAAAATAACCCCGGCCGCCCACTGCCGAGCTTCATGCAGAGCATCCACCAGCGCCCCTTCATGATTCGATTGGAAAGGGCGCACCTCCACCCCTCGTTCTTGACCAGCAGACACCACCCGCTCGTTAATGTCCGCCAGCGTCACCGAACCGTACACCTCCGACTCACGCAGCCCCAACAGATTGAGATTGGGACCGTGCAGCAACAGAATAGCCGTCATAATCTTACACCTTCCCTAACCACCCAAAACCTCAATCACCGCCGGGTGCAGCGCGCCGTTACTGACGATGACTCCGCGATTGTGATGCATTTTGTAGTCGGAGGCAAAATCGAGCGGCTGCCCGTACATATCGGTCACCCGGCCGCCGGCTTCTTCCACAATTAAGGTGCCGGCAGCGTGGTCCCAAATCTTCTCCCGGTAATTCGGATATTTGGTCGAAGGCAGGCGCAGGTAGAGCGCGGCATCACCCCGGGCCACAGCACCATATTTGGCCTGGCTGTCCATCCGCAGTGAGGGTTGCCTGATCCCCACCGCCTGGGCCACGGCCTGCTGCAAAGCGTGGTCACCATGGGCCGCTTCGACACTCTCCGCAAATCTTAATCGCGCTTCATCCGCCTCCTGGGTCACGCGAATGGGGGCAAAAGAGGTGCTGCCCAGGGGAGCCATCGCCGCCCCCTCGCCGCGCACGGCGATGAACAAAACCCCTGTTTCACTCCGGGGATCATTGATATCCAGGGGCAAGGCCGGGCAGGCCAGCGCCCCGACTTTAACCTGGCCCTGTTCCACCAAGGCCAGGGCAACGGCGTACTGATCGTTGCGTAAAAAGCCCTTGGTACCGTCAATGGGGTCTAAGGTCCAATAGCGATCCGTCACAGAGCCATTACCGGCATCAATCCAATCACAGACGGTTGCAGGGGCGATATCGGGGTGAAACCACTGTACATATTGGGTCACCTGGGTCAATTTGGTGGCATAGGCTGCGTCCGGTTGCCGCAGGTCGGTCGAGTCCTCTTCAGCCACAATGGTATCCTGGGGAAAGGCCCGGGTCAGGCATTGACAAACTAACGCTTGGGCCCCAAAATCGGCAATGGTCACCGGACTTTTATCACCTTTCTCCAGGGCGTCGGCCCCTACCATTTCGGCCCGAACCATTTTGCACAGAGTAGCGGCTTTGGTCACCGCATCGATGGCTACTTCTTTTTCCCGGTTATAGGTCATCTGATTATATTCCTCACCCTTCGGTTTTTGTAACTATTCACCTCCATGTCATTCTGAGGAGCGTAGCGACGAAGAATCTCCTATTCCACCAGTGAAGAGACTCTTCGGCTTCGCTTCGCTACGCCTCAGAGTGACAAGGTGAACAGTTACGGTTTTTATGCTGACTGTACTTTATCAAATAGCTCCCAAAACTCAAAACTTAAATTTCAGAATTGATCAACCCCAGGTGCAAGCCGACCACCATTAATCCGGCAATGGTTTTGGCATCCTCAATCTCCTGGCGACGGATCATCTCTAAGGCTTCGGGCCAGGGCACGGTGATGACTTCGATATGTTCATCAAATTCAAGTTCGTTGGGACCGGGGGTCAGGTCCGTGGCCAGGTAGAAATGCAGGTATTCGGTCAAAATGCCGGGAGCCGTATAAAATCCACCCAACTTTTGCCAGGTGGCGGCCCGATCGCCGGTTTCTTCTAATAGCTCGCGGGGAGCAGCCAGATCAGGGTTTTCATTCAGTTCCAGGCTACCGGCGGGCAATTCAACCACCCATTTGTCGGCCGCAGCCCGAAATTGCCTGACCAGACGCACCTCGTTATTTTCGGTCAGGGGCAAAATTACAGTGGCCCCGTTGGTGCTGACAATTTCACGACTGACCACCGCACCATTGGTTAATTCAGCCTGGCGCAGACTAACATCAAGGACTTGACCTTCATAGATTTTTTCTTCACCTATCGCTGTTTCCGGTTTCATCGATTGCTCCTCTGTAAATAGACCTTGTAGGGCAAACTTAAGTTTGCCCTACGGTACGGATAATTTCATCATTGGTGGTGTGTCAACGCTCGTGATAACTCCTATGAACTGTTCTGAATGTAATTCCGGCATTGGATGCCTTTGGAGTCGAGGCTTCAGCCGGCCGGAATTCGTTTTTGAGATGCCTTACATACAAGGCAATATCTCTCCCTCCAAAGTCAGGTATTTTCTCATGAGGTTAGCCGTCAGGCAGGAGTGAACCGGCAGAACCACCAAGAGATCCCCCACGTCAACCCGGTTGACGAGGCTGTCATCTGCTTTGACGATCCCATGCTCCTGAGATAAGCCGGATACGTAGGCATTTTCAAGGCGGGGGCCCCACCCCTTACCTTCCCACAGGGCAACATAACCAAAGATGGGCGTGTTGTCCGCAGCCGTAATGAACTCTTTTGAATGGTGGACCGCGCCGCCATAGATGACCAGTTGATTTCGCTCGGGGTGTTTGGCTACCACCGGGCAGGCCACCGCTACGGCGATATCCGCTTCACGACAAGCCCCAATGTGGAGCTGCATCAGATCGTAAAAAACAAAATTGCCCGGTCTGATTTCGTCCACATCACTTAAGTCCTCCACCACACTACAACTGGGCGTATCGCCAATGGACAAGGCCACCTGGGCCAGACCGGCTGCTCTCAATTTCTGCCGGGCTTGGGCCATTTTAGAGACTGTATCCCGGTAGATGGCCTCGATTTCAGGCTTTGATCGAGCCCGATAAGTGTGTCCGGAATGGGTCAGCAGCCCCCTGAATGAAAGTTGGGGGGTCGTCTCGATTTGTCTGGCCAGGGTCACCAGGGTTTCAAAATCGGCGGCGACAATGCCGGTCCGGCCGTAGCCCACGTCCACTTTAAGCCAGACGTTGGCCCTGGCCGTCAGGTTTTCGGCCAAAAAGTGCACGGTCTGCTCAGACTCGACCAGCAGGTTCAGATTAAGCGTGTGGGCCAACTGGTTGATCGACTCGATTTCAAGGATATTGACCGGAAACGCAATGGTCATATCCTGCCAGCCGTGTTGGGCAAAGTAAAGGGCCATCTCCACCGAGGAGACGGTGATGGCCTCGACGCCAAGCTCCCGAAACCACCGCCCAATTTCAGCCGATTGGTGGGTTTTAAAGTGGGGCCTGAACCTGATCCCACTCCGCTGCGCTTTGCCGACCATCTTTTTGATATTGTTGATGGCTCTGTCTCGGTTTAGAAGAAGGGTTGGTTTTTGAATAGTTAACATGGCTCAGTCTGTTCAAATTTTTATCACATAACCCGGACAAGCCGGAATCAAATGGATAAGGGAAGTAGGGAGTAAGGAGTAGGAAGTAAGGGTAATATTGCCTACTCCCTACTTCATACTCCCTACTCCCTGGTCAGAGATTTTCTTGCTCAACCTGCAAAAATTTCATAGCCAAGATGCTAAAATGGCTTTTACATCCGCCTCCGGGACATCTTGAAATATATCCACATCCCCAATGGCTCGGGGTAGGATAAAGCGGAGGGTGCTCCCCCGTCGCTTTTTGTCGGTGGCCATAGCGGCCCAAACCTCGGCCGGAGCAAAAGGCGGTGGTTGGGTCGGCAGTTCGAGGCGATCCAATAGGGCCATGATACGCTCCATCGTTTCGCCGGAGCAATGACCCAATCTGTGGGCCAGTCGAGCCGCACAAACCAGGCCCATGGCCACCCCCTCGCCGTGACGCATCTCAAAATTGGCCAGTCGCTCAAAAGCGTGTCCAAACGTATGGCCTAAATTCAAGACGGCCCGCCGCCCCTGCTCAAACGGGTCTGCCTGGACCACCCGTACCTTGACATTAATGGCCTCAAACAACAACCAGGCCATATCATACTGCCCCTTTTCCAGGGCAGCAAACAGGTCTGGGGCGTCGATGAGGCCATGCTTGACCACCTCGGCCAGACCGGCCCGAAATTCCGCCGGGGGCAGCGTGGTCAGCACCTCCGGGTCAATCACCACCATTTCCGGCTGCTTAAAAGCACCGACCAGATTCTTGCCCTGGGGTAGATCAACACCTGTTTTGCCGCCTACACTGGAATCGACTATGGCCAGCAAGGTGGTCGGAATCTGTACCAAAGGCACCCCACGCAAGTAGGAGGCCGCGGCAAAGCCGGCCATATCGCCCAACACACCCCCGCCGAGAGCAATCACCGGGCTGCGCCGGTCGAGTTTCGCCTCGATAAATTGGCTGTACAGGTCGGCCACGGTGGCCAGCGTCTTAAACTGCTCGCCATCGGGCATATCAAGGCAGGCAGGCTCAAAATCCGCTTCCTGTAGACTGGCCAGCAAGGGCTCGGCATAATGGCGGCCCACCGTCTCGTTGGTGACCACGGCACACCGCCCCCCATAGCCTAATTCGGCTAACCTCTGGCCCGTTTCGCCCAGCACGCCAGCGCCCAGATAAATGGGATAACTGCCGGTCGGGTGGGTGACGTTGATAACTTCCATAAAATTCTCCTCGTATAAGTATGTTTGCTCAGAGGGGACCACAGTCCCCGTTGAGGGAGGGCGCGGAGTACCCAAAGAGCATTTGAATGAATGAATAATCTGCGAATGACGAATAATTCTTCGCCTATTCGCCACACCTGCCCTGCCTGTGCCCGTTTTTCGGGTATGGGTTCACCTATTCGCTATTCGCCTATTCACCATTCGCCACACTTGCCCTGCCTGTGTCCGTTTTTTGGGTATGGGTTCGCCCACCTGTGCCCGGTAGGGTATTCGCCCATTCGCAGATTCGCTGCGCCGCTTCTTCCGCCGAGAGATGGGTGACATCCACATGATGCTTGATTCGGCCATAGGCCGGCGCGCGTTGTTTCAGTAGCGCCGCCAGCCGGGCAAAACGCCCTTCATCCCGCTCGGCCAACATCGGCCGATCCTGGCTGTGACCGATGCGCTGCCAGAGGACCGTCGGTTCACAATCAAGACAAATGACCAAGCCGCTGCTCTCCATCACCTGCAAATTCTGCTCCGGCACCAGGGCGCCGCCCCCGGTAGCAACCACCAATCCCTGCCGGGCGGCCAGTTCCCGGCACAACCCGGCTTCCAGTTGCCGAAAATAAGCTTCCCCGGCCTCGGCAAAAATCTGGCTGATGGTCCGGCTTTCCCGCTGCTCGATGAGGGCATCCATATCTACAAAGTCGCGTTGCAGTTCAGTCGCCACCAGCCGGCCCACGGTCGATTTACCGGTACCCATGAATCCGGTCAGGATGATGTTTTTACCCGTTGTGGCCAATCTAATTTACTCCTTCAACACTCGTCACTACGGACATGTCATTTCGAGGAACGAAGTGACGAAAAATCCCCAAGGGCGTGTCTTAAAATCAACCTGTTTGGGGATTTCTTTTTCCGCTACACTCCATCAGAATGACATAAGGCGACCGCATTTTATCTCCGATAAACTCTAATGATTAGACGCAGACAACCAGACTGAGATGTCGTTCAGCACATTACTTAGTTGCGAAAAAAACAAGAAATGATCCTCGCCGGGATAAACAATGTAAGTGACGTCGACCCCACCGGCCTGTAACCCCGAAACCCGTTTCTGGACGTAGCTAATCGGGATACGACGATCTGCTTCCCCCGTAATCACCAGCATCGGCCGGTCACGCCAGGCCTCAAGAAATTCCGCTGTACCGACAATCTCGGTGGCCATAACCGGGGAGAGAAAAATCAATCCACGAAATTGCTCCGGTGAGGCCGCTGCCAACTGAGAGACACCCAAGCCTCCGTTGGATAGGCCGGCCAGATAAACCCGATCTGGGTCAAGCTCAACAAGCGTGGCTGCATCCTCGACAGCCCGTGACACGGCGGCCGGGCCACCGGGACGCCACCAATTACCAAAGCCAAAACTGGGGGCAATGATCACAAACCCCGCTGCCTCGGCCAACCTGGTCCAGGCCCAGGTGTAGGCTTTAAAGTTGCCGCCACTGCCATGCAAAAAAACAATGACCGGCAGCGGACCCTCGGGACGTTTTTGAGGGACGTAAAGGTAGTAATGTCCCACGTCAAAAGGGCGTCCCAATAACTCCGCATAAGCCCACCCCATCGCCGAGCCAAGCCGATGGAAATGGGGGTCGCTTTCCATCTCTTGATAGAGGGCCAGGGTGAAGGCTGACACGCGCCGGGCTTGTTTCAGGGTGATGATGGGATCCAGGTAAGGTACCAACAAAAAACCCAGGTTGACCTGTTCAGCCTCGGGGATGATGTTGGTCAGGGCGTAACGCTGGAACCGGGTGGCTTTGGTAAAGCGATGGCTGACCGGAACACTTAAGCCGGTTTCTCCCCCATCCGGCGTGGTCAATAGGATCATCCCACTCACACCAATCAAAATCAGGCCTAAGGCCAGGCTGACCCCACTCCAAAAGGCACGCTGAGCCTGAATTACCCAGCGACACAGCAGCGTCACTGGCAGTAGGACTCCGGCCAGTCCGGCCACAGCCAGCCCTCTGCCCGCCCAGGTATAAGCATTCAATAGTAGCCAGCCAGACAACGGAATAACCACCAGGCTCACGCCAGCGTAAATCAGGATGGCGATAAGTTGGTTTTTTCTGTGAATAATCAAGCGACCTGTCTATGTCCTAAAACAACTTAAAATTCTTTACATCCAACTGCCGGGCCTGGTGCATCAACACGGCGTTCATCAATTCAATGGCCAGGCGTGACTCGAGGGTGACCCCGGCCCGCACGCCGACACAGGGATCGTGCCGGCCCTTCTTGACCATGAAATCAATCTCTTCCAGGTTCTTGCGCACGGACTGTTGGGGCTTGATAATAGTCGAGGTTGGTTTGAACCCGACTCGGCAGACGATAGGCAGGCCGGTGGTAATACCCCCAATCATTCCCCCTTGATTGTTGGTCTGATAACCGCTGCGGCGAATGGGGTCGTTGTTCTGGCTGCCCTGCCGGGCCACCACCTCGGCCCCGGCCCCAACCTCACAGGATTGAGCGGCGTGCAGACCGCCCAGGGTACCCATCAAGCGCAGTTTTAGACTTTGGTAGAGCGGTTCGCCGATCAAGGGCGGCACGTTCAGGGCCACCACTTCAACCGCCGCCCCCAACGAGTCCCCCTGCTGGCGGGTTTCCTTAATCAACGCCCCGGCCTCCCGGGCGAACTCGGCATCCAGCGAATAGATTTCGGCGTTGGCCAGCCGCGCTTCGACCCGGCGAATTTCCGCCGGGGGTATTTTGTCAGGCCGGGCCTGGCAAAGCAGCGGCTCAAAATAGGTGGCCAGACTGACCGAGGCTTGCAGCGGGCCAACCTGACAGATCGAGGAGAGAATGACCGTGTCAAAATGGGTTTCCAGAAAAATCCGGGCAATCGAGCCCCCAATCACGTCGGAAATGGTCGAGCGGTAGCTGGACCGGCCACCACCGCGAATGTCCACGAAGCCCCTGGATTGATGATATTTGACCAGGTCGGTGTGTCCCGGGCGGACCTCTCCCCGGGGACCGGCAAACTGCTCATAGTGCCGTGATTTTTTGGCGGTAGCCAGAACAACGGCGGCGATAGGCTCGCCGGTGGTATAGCCTTCTTCATAGCACCGGGTCTGGAACGTTTGACCCTCGACCTGCACCTGGATCTCAGGTCCGGCTAACAGCCGCTCGAGTGCCCCTTCCGCATAGAGTCCCGACAGAAAGACCACCTTATCCGCTTCGTGGCGAGGCGTGCCGTGCTTACTACTACCGGGCCGGCGTCGATCCAGGTATTTTTGCACCGCCTGGCGCGATATCCGCAGCCCCGGCGGACAGCCAAAAACAATGGTAGTCATCGCCGGGCCATGGGACTCCCCGGCTCCGGCTACGCCAAACAGGGGGCCACCCAGTATTTCCATAAAAATTCTCCCACTTCGCAACTGGGAATCTGCGAATGGCGAATCTGCGAATCTGCGAATGATGAATCATTATTCCTCATTACTCATTCGCCATTCGCCTATTCGCCTATTCGCTCACTCGCTCATTCTTAATTTAGCCAAACAAGCCTGTCGCATGACTTCAATAGGGGCCTGGTGGCCGGTCCACTTTTGAAAAGCAAACGCCCCCTGGTGGACCAGCATGCCCAGGCCATCAATAGTGGGTACGCCGGCGGCTCGGGCCTGGGCCAAAAAGACGGTTTCCAGCGGATTGTAAACCAGATCGCAAAAGATAGCCTGGGCGGGAATGGGCACCTCGACCGGCCAGGGACAAGCATCCACATACGGGTACATGCCGACCGAAGTGGTGTTGATCACCAGGTCAACATGACCGTCCAGCCCGGCCAGGGCCCGGCGGGTGAGGGTCTCGAAAGAAAGGGTGCTCCTGGGAAAAGCATCGGCCAGATCATCCACCAGAAAGGCGGCTCGCTCGGTGGTACGGTTAAGCACAACCACAGAGTCGACCCCATCCCGGGCCAGGGCGTAAACCACGGCCCGGGCGGCTCCGCCAGCCCCCAGCACGGCCACCCGCATCCCCTTAGGATGGCAATCAGCTTCGTACAAAGAATTCAAAAAGCCAATGGCGTCAGAGTTGTAACCAAAATACCGGCTATCCTGAATGTGAATTGTATTGACCGCGCCGGTCAAGCGGGCCGTGTCGCTCAATTCATCTATGTGGCGCATCACCGCTTGCTTGTGGGGAATGGTCACATTGACGCCGACAAAATTGAGGGCCACCAACCCTTTCAGAGCCGGCTCCAGGTCCTCCGGTCGGACCGGCAGGGGAACGTAGGCCCACTCAAGACCCAATTCGGCAAAAGCGGCGTTGTGCATAATGGGACTGAGACTGTGGGCCAACGGCCAACCGATCAGCCCAACCAGGCAGGTTCTATTCGTTATTGGTTGAATTTTCATCGTCCTTTCAACTTATTTGGACCATGCTACATCCGCCCCCAACTCCTGCAGCGTTTCTACAAACCCCGGAAAGCTCTCGGTCAACTCCTGGGCCTCCTCGATAATCGTTTCGCCCCTGGCGACCAAGCCGGCAATGGCCAGGGACATAGCCAGCCGGTGATCGCGGCGGCTATGGACCGTGCCTCCGGTCAGAGGTTGGGGGCCGTGGATTTCAAAGCCATCAGGATGAGGGGTGATGTTTGTGCCCAGCCGGGCAAACTGCTCGACCACCGCGTCGATGCGGTCGCTTTCTTTGGCCCGGAGTTCTGCGGCATCGCGTACCAGCGTTTTGCCCTGAGCCTGCAAGGCGGCCACGGTAAAGACAGGAAATTCGTCAATCATGCGCACCACCACCTCGCCCCCCACCGACGTCCCCCGCAAAGTACCGGCTTTGACCGCCAGGTCAGCCACCGGCTCCCCGGCCTCGACGCGGGCCGAGGCCAACTCAATCTGGCCGCCCATGGTTTGCAACACGTCCAGCAGCCCGGCCCGGGTATGGTTTGTATTGACCCCGGCTATGCTGACCCCACTGTCGGGCACGATAAGGGCAGCCACCAGCAGAAAGGCGGCCGAGGACATATCGCCGGGGATGGTGAACTGCAGGGGCTGCAAACGAAAATTTTTAGCGGTAAAGGTGATGACACCCGCTTCCGCTTTGAGCTGAGCTCCCTGGCCCTGTAACATGCGCAGGGTGTGATCGCGGGCCGGACCGGGTTGGTGCAGCCTCATCTGGCCCTCGGCCCCCATGGCGGCCAGTAACAGGGCGGTTTGCAACTGGGCGCTGGCCACCGGCATCTGGTAATCAATCGCTCTCAACCGTCCCCCGGTGATGGTGAGGGGGGCGTGGCCGTCGGTGGTGTCAACGGTTGCTCCCATCTGCCGCAGCGGTCGAGCGATTCGCTCCATAGGCCGACGCCGCAACCCTTCGTGCCCGTCCAGGGTAGTCGTAAAGGGCTGCGTGGCCAGCAGGCCCATTAACAAGCGCATAGTGGTGGCCGAACCGCCGCAGAAAAGGGGCGCAGCGGGCGTGGTAAATCCGTGCAAGCCCTGCCCCTGGACGGTCAGGGTCGCTCGACCGGGCCCGGTCGGGTCAACCGTCACTTCGATACCCAGGGCCCGGATACAATCTACCATGCGCTCGGTGACACCGGCGTTGAGCCAGTTATGGGCCACCGTAGTGCCCTGGGCCATCGCTCCCATGATCAGGCTGCGGTGAGAGATGGATTTGTCGCCGGGCACGGTGACGCTGCCGGCGAGCGTTTTGGCTGGACGAATCACCAATTTCAATTTGGCATCCTCCAATTTCTAGTCGGCAAACAGAGTGGCTAGGTTCTGTTGACATTTGTCCAAGAATGTCATTCCGAGGAGCGCAGTACCCAAAGGGCATAAACGACGAGGAATCTCCGGTAACGAGGACAAATTCAAGGCGAAATAGGAGATTCCTCGCTCCTTTTGGTCGCTCAGAATGACATAATCCGAAATGTCAACACACCCTAGTGACATATTGAAACCGGTCACCAGAGACCGGGTGACGACTGGCGTATTTTCCTGTACGGTATCTGTCATGCGCTCGCTCCTACTGATACAAGGCCCTTCGCTGCGCGGCGGCTTGCTCCATGAGCGTCCGCAAGGCGGCTTCATCCCCGGCGGCCAGGGCCTGGGCAAATTGGTCCAGTTGATCCCGGGCCAGGGTTAACATCTGGCCAACGGCGGCCCGGTTGGTCAGCAAAATATCCAGCATCATGGTCACATCAGAAGCGGCCACGCGGGAGGTATCTCTAAAGCCGGAGGCGGCCACTACCCACACCACCGGATCATCTTCGGCCACGCGCCGGGCAGCCAGGACCAGGGCCGCCGATAGGGTGTAGGGTAAGTGGCTAATGGCGGCCACCAGGGTATCGTGACGGTCGGCGGCCAACAGGCGGGGTTTAGCCCCTATGGCTTCGGCCAAGTCCTGGATGAGGCGGGTGGCCTGGGACGGCGTGCGGGCCAGCGGGGTTAAAATCCAGGGCGCCCCCTCAAACAGAGTGGCCTCGGCGGCGGCCAAGCCCGTCTTCTCCTTGCCGCACATGGGGTGGGAGCCCAGGGGATGGACATTTTCCGGTAAAGTGGCCATGGCCCGCACGATCTCCTGCTTGGTGCTGCCCATATCGGTGATGACGGCCCCGGGTTTATAGAGTGGGGCCAGTTCCACCATTTGCCGCACGAGCACCCGGACCGGGGTGGAGAAAATAACCACGTCGGCCTGGCCCAGAGCCTCGGCCGGCTGGGTGGTGGCCTGGTCAACCACCCCGGCCGCTTTGGCTTCCCGGGCTGCGGCCTCACGCCGGACCAAGGCCACCACCTCCCGGCAAACGTGCCGCGCTTTGAGGGCCATAGCCAGCGAGCCCCCCATCAGCCCCAAACCGACAATGGTAATACGCGCCTCTTTCAGGTTAAATTCAGGCTCGAAAACACACCTCCACTACGGAAGGATGAAGGATGAGGGATGAAGGATGAAGGTCAGGTTTGGTATCCTTCATCACCTGGTTTGTTGTTCATCCTTTTACTTGTTGGTTTTGCTTTTGACCTTTTTGACGATTGTTACCAAGATGGCAATGAGTTCTTCGGTTTCATCGTGTAGCGGTTTGAGCCGGGCTTCGGTCATCAGTCCTGACTCTACCAGTAGTTCTAACCAATAGGCCGTTTCTTCTAATTCCTGCAGGCCGCCTTCTATAGCTTTTCAGATAATGTTTTTGACTCGTAGTGACGACTTTAGTCGTTATTGCTGCCTGGAACGACTGATGAACTTTAAGAAAATAATCGGGTAATAAACAAGCCAACGGGAGCACGGGACTAAAGCCTAATGCTACTAAGAAATGGGTTCAAGCAAAATCTGGTTGAGGAGTTCCTGACGGGCATCATTCCGGTCACCTTTGAGCGTCGGGAAAACAGCAGGGCGTCGGCGGACCTTTCTGGGTTC
>DAOUMU010000222.1:0-2273 GCA_034409055.1 Anaerolineae bacterium | reverse complement strand
GTGTTGCCTTGCTACCTGCTACCTTGTTACCTGCTACCCTGCTACCTGCTACCCTGCCACCTGCCACCTGCCGCCCTATGCCTGAGCCAATCGCCAGCAAACAAATCACAGCCAGGAGCCAATAAATCCAGCCGGGCCACTCGATGGTGCTGCCACCGCCAAAGAGACCCCAAAAGGATTGGAAGAGAGTGGTGAACCATTCCAGCCAGGCAGTGACCGGTGGGAAAGCGACGGAACTGCCACCGGCCGTCAGTTGGTGGAGGGAGGCGTCGGCAGTCCCGGCCGTCAGGGCGGCTAGCGAACCGGGGAACAGGCCCAGGCGGTCGACCTGGTTGAAGTGAAACCAGATGAAGACAAACCACCAGCCACCGGTCACTATCGCCCCGGCCAGCAGCGCCAGGAGACGGATGGACGAATGGGCGAATACCCTACCGGGCACAGGTGGGCGAATGGGCGAATACTCTACCGGGCACAGGTAGGCGAGTGGGCGAATGGGGAAAGTTTGGTGCAGGAGCGAGGCGGTCCAGATGAGGGTCAAAATCCAGAGGGGAAAGGCATTATATTTAGCCACGGTGGCCAGCCCCAATAGTGCCCCCAGAAGAAAGAGTTGGCCCGGACCGGGTGGGGTGGCTCGTTGGGTGTAGACCACAAGGGTCAGCAGAACCAGACCGGAGAGTAACATCAGCAGACTGTCGTCGTTCAACACGCTGCCGATGAAAAGTACCTGCGGCAGCGTGGCCTGCAACCCAGCCGCGCCTATGGCTATGCTGCGCTGGCGCGTCAGTCGCCAGGCAATGACATAGGTGGTAATCACGGTCAGGGCCGTCAGTGTGACCGAGATCAGTCGACTCAGATGCCAGGCCAGGGGCAAACCGCGCCAGGGCCAGACTTCGTCGGCCGTGTGGATGAAGGCGGCAATGGTCTGGCCGTTGGTGGGAATCAGGCGGCGGGGGGTATCGCCCACAGATTTGAGACGCGTAGGGGGAGTGTCCCCCCCCCCTACCAGGGGACCGGCCGCCAGAAAATGGTACAGAGGCGGCCAGGTGGCCCGATAACCGGCTGCCTGGCGTTCGGCCAGGGTAACCGGCAGACGGCCATGCCGGGCGATAAAACGAGCGTAGCTCAGATGGGCCGGTTCATCGGGCGCTTCGCCGAGAGGAACCAGGCTGGTATAGGCCAATGATAAGGCCAGGTGGAGGAGTAGGATGAGCAGGAGCGGACGGTGACCCGAGGCGAAGCGACGCGCCAGAGAGGATAGGAGACGATTTTGAGCCAAAGAGGCTTGTGTCTGCTGACAAAAATTATTCATTGATGATTTTATGTAGGGTAAGTTGCGAACTTGCCCGTAGCACCATCGGACAAGTTAGCAACTTGCCCTACTATTCTACGCGGATGATGACATCCAGCATAACATAATCGGCAACCGGTTGTCCCGTCTCATCCAAAATCGGGACACGCTCCTGGGTGTCGGATTGATACCAGCCGACCCGCAGGCGATGGTCGCCTGGGGGCGTACCCACCGGAATGGTCAGCCTGTATTTGTCGGTGATCTTTTCGTCAGGTTGCCAGGCGGTGGTGGGGTAACTGCCCCCCACGGGCTGGTTATCCTGGCTGGTGCGATTGAAGCCATCGGCGGCGATCAGGTGAGTGAAAACGGTATAGGGACTGGCCGTCGGGCCGCTGGCCAGCCAATAAAGGGACAGGCTGAACTCATCTCCCGGCTCAAGGAGCAAGACTAAGCTCTCTCCCACCCCTTGAATACGCGAGTGGCCCGCTTTATCAAAGATTTGATAGCCGCGCAGATGCAAGCCATGGGCAAACCTGACCGGTTGGCTGATCATCATCGTCTCGATAGTGGGTGGGCTGAGGTAAAGATTAACGTGGTAAACGGGAAAGAAAACCTGATCAACCCGGTCGGCGTGACGATCAAGCCAGTTTAGTACGTCACCTTGTTCGTCAAAGCCTTGCCGGAGCAGAGGCAAAAACCAGAGACGGCGGTAGGCGCCGGCAATCTGCGCCGTCTTTTCCAGCCGAAATTCAACCGAGCGGTCCCGCTCCTCGGGTACGACGTAAAACGGCAGGTCATTGGGACTGTAGTAGCTCACCGCTGCTTCGGGAAAATTGGTCAGCATCACGTCGCCCGGTCGAGCTTCACTGCTCACGTAGTCGCGGTAGAGGTGCCACGGTGGGGCTTTGGCGTAAGCGGGATCGGTAAAGTAGTTGTTCAGGGCCAAGGTGTTGGCGTAGAGGAGGGCGGCCAGGAGGAGGGAGGC
>DAOUMU010000221.1:0-15265 GCA_034409055.1 Anaerolineae bacterium | reverse complement strand
GGCAAGGCATGGGGATGCCTTGCCTACGTTTTGTTCTGAAAACCAGGGCAAGGCATGGGGATGCCTTGCCTACGTTTTGTTCTGAAAACCAGGGCAAGGCATGGGGATGCCTTGCCTACGTTTTGTTCTGAAAACCAGGGCAAGGCATGGGGATGCCTTGTCTACGTTTTGTTCTGAAAACTAGGCCAGGTTGCGCCTGCCCCAGGGTTTTTCATATAACCGGTTTTTTTCAAGCAGATAATCTTTGTGGTTGACCAAAACCTCTTTCACTGTTCGCAGCAAATAGGCGGGATCAAAGGGCTTGCCGATATAAGCATCTATCTCATTTTCATAGGCTTGAGATAACTGTAATATTCGTTTTTGGCCCGTCGTACTGGCCCGGGCAGAAATGACAATAACCGGCACTTTCTCCAGTTTGGGGTGGCGACGAATACGACGCAGTAACTCAAAGCCGTCAAGCTGTGGCATCATGATATCCAAAAGGAGCAGGTCAGGCTGTTCGCGCAGGGCCAGGGCTAAGCCTTCTTCGGCCCTATTGGTCCGCAGCACCCTAAAGCCAGCCGGTTCCAGGGAGAGCCGGATTAGATTGAGCACTTCCTGTTCATCGTCGACCACCAAGATCTTCAGTTCATCGGGCCATAGATTTTGGCACATTGTAATTTCTAAGGATGAATTTTGGGGCGGTTACTACACCCATCCCAATCGAAACGAAGTAAGGGTTCAGCTGAACGCTTACAAATTGTTAAGCTGCCTGCTGACGACAGTGAAGCTTCTATATAAGAGTCTGATAATGTGGGAAAAGGATACGCGTTTTTACATTTTTAAGAATAACATAAAGGTATAGAGTTTACAAGCCCTTCTATACCCAACAGTACCTATGTACTATTCGGGTAGGCGGTCTTATAATCCACCGTTGACTTTTTGGGTCTGTTTCGCCCTCTACACATTACATGGTATACTCAATCCGCTGACAAAGTTACGACCAGATTGGAGAAAAGTGTTTATGTTACTCGGCGCACATCTATCGATTGCCGGTGGGGTCGATAAAGCTTTTGATCGAGCCACCAGGCTGGACTGCACGGCTTTTCAAATTTTTACAAAATCAAATCGACAATGGCAGGCTAAAGATTTAGAGCCCAAAGTTATTGAGCGTTATCACCGGCGACAAAAGGAAACCGGCATTGAGCCCGTGATTTGCCACGCCAGCTATCTGATCAATATCGGTGCTCCGGATGATACGGTCTGGCCCAAATCGATTAATGCCCTGGTCATTGAATTGGAACGATGCCAGTTGCTCAAAATCCCTTATCTGGTGCTCCATCCGGGCGCTCATATGGACAGTGGGGTGGAGGCAGGCATCGCCAGGGTGGTCCAGGCGCTGGATATTGTGCATGAACGTTTGCCCGATTGTCCGGTCAAGATTGCCCTGGAAATTACGGCCGGCCAGGGTTCGGCCCTGGGCTCTACCTTTGCCGAGATTGCTCAGATGATGGCCGGTTGCCGGCAAGGCGAGCGGTTAGCCGTTTGCTTCGACACCTGCCACGCGCTGGCCGCCGGTTATGAGTTCCGCCAACCGGATAGCTATCAGGCCATGCTGGCTGAATTTGACCATGTTATTGGTTTGAGCCGGCTCAAGGTGATCCACCTGAACGACTCGCAGAAAGATTTGGGCAGCCGGGTTGACCGCCATACCCACATCGGCCAGGGCTGCATTGGTTTAGAGCCGTTTGGTTACTTTTTAAACGACTCCCGCTTCAAGAAGGTTCCTTTTTTGCTGGAAACGCCCAAGGATGATGATCCGGGGGACGATATCCGTAATTTAGAAAAGTTAAGGGAGCTGATTGAAGGATGAAGGATGAAGGATGAATGATGAATTTCTCGCAGCAGTTTGATTGATCACTCGCTATTCATCATTTATCGTTTAGGGATGTGTAATGGCCGAAGATAAATACAATCTACGTGATAGAACTAAAGCTTTCGCTTTACGGATTATTCGCTTATACTCGGCTTTGCCTAAAACGACTGAGGCCCAGGTTCTGGGTAAGCAATTATTGCGAAGTGGCACCTCAGTGGGGGCACATTACCGAGAGGCATCCCGGGCCAAGTCAACTGCCGACTTCATCAGTAAGATGGAAGGGGGTTTGCAGGAATTGGATGAAACTGATTACTGGCTCGAACTTTTGGCAAATAGTGAAGTCGTTTCTCACACTCGCCTGGCTGACTTACGCGTCGAAGCTAATGAATTGATAGCAATTTTTGTTGCCTCAGTCAAAACAGCAAAAAAGAGAAAATAACATTGGACTCTCATTTGAGAAAAATTCATCATTCATCCTTCATCCTTCATAATTAGTTAAGCTATGCACCTCATCAAAGAAAACTGTACCGGCTGCGGTTACTGTGTGCTGGTTTGTCCCTATGATGCTTTGAAAACCGGCGGTTGGGCTGAAGTGATCCCGGCCAACTGTACCGACTGTAACCTGTGCGTTTATGCCTGTCCCAACGATTGTTTTGTGCCCGAACCTGATAAGCCGCTCAAACCCTACCGGCCCCGCTTTAAGGCCCGGTATGAGGTGGTGATCATCGGCAGCGGCCTGGGGGGATTAATGGCCGGGGTAGCCCTGGCCCGGGCCGGCCGGTCCGTCGCCGTTTTTGAGCAGCTTGGCTTTCCCGGCGGTCGCTACACAGCAATTGATTACAAGGGGGCAGCCGTCACCACCGGGGCCTGGACCAGTCTCGGCTCCAAGAGCCACATTGGCCGCTTTCTGGCCGAAGTGGGCCTTGAACTGGATTATATTTCATTAAAAGACATCGGCTTAAAGGAACAGTACACTATTCGCTTTCCCGATGGCCGCCAGTACGCCAGTCTGTTTGACATGCTCAGCCCCCAGGCCCGCAAAGCCTGGCTGAAGGCTGTAATTAAGGGCAAACGGGCGGTTTCCCTTGGACAGATTTCTACTGCCGATTATATGGCCCAATTCAGTGATGACCCCGACCTGCTGGCCACTGTCGATGCTCTGGCGGCCACGGCCTCTGGTCTCAGCAGTGCGATGATACCGGCCAGCGAATACATTCAAATTACCCTCGATGGCCGTGAGGTGGGCCGTGAGTTTGCCATGCCTGTCGGCGGGGTGCGGGCTATCATCAAAGCTTTGACCGGGGCCTTGCGCCAGGCCGGTGGCCAGTTGTTTGTGCGCTCCCCCGTGGCCAAAATTTTGGTATCCTCCTTAGAAAGGGAAACCGGTAAAGTGGCCGTTGGGCTTGAATTAAAGGATGGGCGTCAGGTTCGCAGTGAGGTAGTGATCCACAATGGCGGGCCAGGTGCCTTTGTCAAACTGGTTGGTTCGCAAAATCTACCCCAAGCTTATCTGGATAAGCTGGCCGCGCTGACAGGGGTCGAATGTGCGGCCCTCTTTTGTGCCACCCGCGAGCCACTTTTAACCGAGGCCCCCATCACCATCACCCCCCGCTGCCGGCGCGTCGTGGGCATTTTTTCGCCGACCGTGCTGGATTCCAACCTGTCCAAAAATGGTCTTCATCTGCTTGACGCCTTCTTTCCCCTCCGCAATCATAATCGTACGGCCGAGTTGGCCCTGGCTCTGGCCGATATACGGGACCTCTTTCCTCATTTCAATGAGGTGGTTGAGTGGACCGTGCCCATGTTTTTTACCGGTGCCTGGCCCGGCGCCGAATCCGGCCAAACTTTCGACCAGACGGGCGACAATCGCCTCGATCCGGCCACGCCCATTCAAAACTGTTTCCTGGCCGGTATGGATGTCAAAGGTTCCGGCGTGGCCGGTGATTTGATCCCCCTGGGGGTGCGCCGGCTATTGCGTTATCTGGATTTAGATGATTAAAATTACTTATGACAGAGGGAGATAAAGCATGGAATTAAGAGTGTTATCCGCAGACGACGTGCGCCAGGCCCTGCCGATGCGCAAAGCTATTGAGGTCATGAAGCGGGCTTTTGGCCAGCTTTCGGCCAATCAGACCGTCGTGCCGCTGCGCACCCGGCTGGAGACCGACCGGGGATTGCTCCTTTTGATGCCGGCTTTTTTGAAGCAAAGCCGGGAACTGGGTTTCAAGATCGTCTCTATCTGGGGGGATAACCCCAGTCAAGGCTTGCCAGCCGTGATTGCTCTGGCGGCCGTCATCGATCCGGATACGGGCCAGCCATTAGCCCTGGTTAATGGTGAGACCCTGACCGCCGTCCGTACCGGAGCCACTGGTGGCCTGGCCGCCGATTTGCTGGCTCGTCCCGATGCCAGCATTGTGACCGTGTTTGGTTCGGGGGTTCAGGCCCGGGCCCAACTGGAAGCGGTGTGCACGGTGCGTCAGGTCAAAGAGGTGCGCATTTTTGGTATTGTTCCTTCCTCAGTTGAGGCTTTTGCCGAAGAGGTGAGGCACTGGCCGGATGCGCCGGCCGTTTTGGTGGCTGGCTCTCGTAAAGATGCGGTGGTGGGGACAGACATTATCATTACGGCTACCACGTCTGAAAAGCCTGTGTTTGATGGTCGTGACCTGTCGCCTGGCATGCACATTACCGGGATTGGTTCTTATACCCCTCACATGCAGGAGGTAGACGAGGTGGCGGTCCAACAGTCTAAAATCGTGGTCGACTCCCTAAAAGCCTGCCTGGCCGAAGCGGGTGACTTGATCATTCCCCTGGGAAAACATATCATCAAAAAAATGGACATTCACGGTGAATTGGGGGAAATTATCAATGGCAAAAAACCGGGCCGTGAATCCTCTGAAGAAATTACTTTCTTCAAGTCGGTGGGAGTGGCCGTCCAGGATGCAGCCGCAGCCAATGAGATTCTGCGGGCGGCCGAGGCTCAAGGTTTAGGAACTTTAGTCAAGCTATAACCTTTCAAATAAATTTGACAATCAGTTCGAGGAAAAGGATCAATGTTACCAAAAACATCTGATATCGTTATTATTGGGGGCGGGGTGATGGGAGCCAGTACCGCCTATCACCTGGCTCAACGAGGTGGCGTCAGCGTCACCTTATTGGAGCGAGAGGAGCAATTTGGGCAAGGCTCGACCGGTACCTGTGCGGGCGGTATCCGTCACCAATTCTCGACCGAGGTCAATATTCGCCTGTCTATCGAAAGTATCAAGATGATGGAAGCTTTCCCCAAGGAGATTGGGCAGGAGATTGGCCTGAACCAGATAGGCTACCTTTTTGTGTTGGACAGTGACCAGGATTTTGAGCAGTTTAAGGCCAACGTTGCCCTGCAAAATAGCCTGGGGATTGAGTCTCAGGTGCTATCGGTTGAGGAGATTCACCAGCGTGTGCCGCTACTCAACCTGGAGGGGGTTGTGGGGGGCACCATCTACGAGCGGGACGGCCTGGCCGATCCTAACAGTATCGTCCAGGGCTACATCAATAAAACCCGCCAAATCAGTAAGAGTCAGGGGGCGGCACCGATCGCCCTGCTCAACAATGTCCCTGTCACCGGTGTGCGGATGGCCGGGGGCAAGGTGCAGGCCGTGGTCACCACGGCGGGGGAGATTGCTACCGAAACCATTGTCATTACCGCCGGGGCCTGGTCGGGTCAAGTTGGGCAGATGCTCGGGGTCGATATTCCTATTCAACCGGTACGCCGCCAAATTGTCGTGACCACGCCGATCCCGGAGTTACCGCCCAATTTTCCCTTTGTGCTTTTCTTTGGGCAGTCGCTTTATTTTCATCCCGAGAGTGAGCAGAACATTTTGACCGGCATGTCAAACCAAGACGAGCCGGTTGGTTTTAATCTCGATATAGATCGCCAGTGGACCGAGACTCACCTGATAGCGGCCATGGACCGTTTCCCCCTGTTGGAAACGGCCGGCCTGTTGACCGAATGGGCCGGGCTGTATGAGGTGACGCCCGATGAGCAGGCTATTTTGGGTAAGCTGCCCGGCCTGGAGGGGGTCATTATCGCGGCCGGTTTTAGCGGGCACGGATTTATGCACGGGCCGATCGTGGGCCGGCTGATGGCCGAGGAGATTTTGGATGGCCGGGCCCACACGGTCAACATTGATGATCTGCGCTACGGCCGTTTTGCCCTGGGCAAAGATGTGCGGGAGTATAATATCGTGTAATTAATATGCTCCCCGGTCAACATTGGCCGTTAAATATTACAAATGCTCTTCGGTCCGGGCAAAGACACCCCCATTTCCCAGGCGGACATGCTGTAATCCGGTGGCCTTCACCCGTTGATAGGCTTCGACCATTCCCACTACAGAAGGAGTTTCAAAATCTTTCATTGACCTTGACCCGGCAACTGCCTGGTGAAAACCCTTGTTCTTTTAGCTGGCAGATGAAAGAGGCCATATCTTGCTATATACGATTTTTTACTCAGTTGACAAAGTATATATCTTGATGTAGCATATATCTAAATTAGCTAATTTAGATATTTTAGGGATTAAAAATGGCTACTACTAAAAGTATAAGTTCAACAGAAGCTCAAAACAAATTTGGCCAAGTTATGAATGACGTTATACAAAATCAGACCCGGTATATTGTAGAACGTCGCGGCACTCCTCAAGCCGTTATACTGAGCTTTGATGATTTTACTCGAATACTGAGTGATGAGCTAGAACGTCAAAATATGTATGCAATATTGAAAGAAGTACGGCCTATGTACGAACTGGGACGGATTATCAGTCGTGACGATGCTAATTAGGAACGCTTGAAAAAATGGCAAGTCAAGTGAGTCGTCAAACCACAATACCTAAGCAGCTAAGTTTGCCGGGATTAGACAGCCAAACAATAGCACACAACGGAACTGCTTACTTCAACGATCCTGCTTTTGCGAGTAATAAAACTTTACCTATTCACAGATGGGTGCCATGGATAGCTGGTTTTTCAAGTGATTTTGTCAAGGATGTTTTAGAAAGATATGCAAATGACCAAACGATAGTTCTAGATCCATTTGCCGGAGTGGGTACAACTTTGGTTGAAGCAGCTCTGTTTGGTTACAATGCATACGGTTTTGAAATAAATCCTTATGCTGCTTTAGCTAGTCGCGTGAAAGTCAATTCATATAAAATTGATACAGAAATATTGAACAACCACATATTACACTTCAGGCAATTTTATAATGAAAAATTAACGTCCAGTTACGTACCAAAAAGCCATCCCCCTAAAGGCTTTAAGACACGGTCTGCATTCTATAGCCCAAAAGTGTTGAATAAGGTATTAATTTCACAAGACTTCATTGTTTCACTTGATGATACTAATATTAGAAACCTATTTAAACTGGCATTCGCTTCCACTATGGTAAGCTATTCAAACTACTCCTACGAACCAAGCCTGGGCAGACGTGTCAGTGCCGGAAAAAGTGAGATACTTGACTATCCAGTAAGTGAATTAATCGCCAGGAAGTTATCTGAATTTTCTGAAGACATCAAATGGTTTCAGACACATAGGCCAACTAGAGAAATTAGAATTAAAATCGTAGAGGCTTCATTCTTTGAATATGAGAAGCACTTGGCTCCTGAGATGATTGACTTGATTATTACTTCACCTCCCTACCTAAATAATTATCATTACAATCGTAATACAAGGCCACATTTATACTGGTTAGGATTTGTGGAATGTCCAGGTGATTTCAAAAGTCTTGAAGGGGCAAACTTTGGGAAATACTGGCAAACAGTACGAGAAAAAGATAGAGTAGATTTAGAATTTTGCTTGCCAAATTCCGATTTAGCTCAAAAGCTCGAAATTCTTCGAGCGCAAAAACGGGAGAAAGGTATCTACGGTGGTAATGGGTGGGCTAACTATGCTGCCTCATATTTTAACGACTGTTATAAATTCGTACTGGGAATTAAATACGCTCTCAAACCCGGAGGAACTGTCCTGGTTGTAATTGGAAATAGTATATTACAGGGTATTTTGATATCAACTGACAAATATTTTGGAGAAATAGCCGAAAGTGTGGGATTAGAACTCATCCGAATTGATGTGCCACGCGCAACACGCGTTGGCAATAGTATTATTCAATCTAATGTGAGGACAGTCAAAGCTAAAAAATCAGACCAATTGTATGAAGCCATAATAGAGTTAAGAAAAACTTAAGCGTTCTAAATGTGATCGTGCTTTTACAATTATTTCATCCAGGGTTGGAGCAACTCCAGTTAATCTCTCAGCCCATGGTCTACCAGGATGCAGAACATCCCACTCTGATTTTGCTTGGTTATATCGGCCTGAGCCTGGGTCGTGATTACCGAAGCCATCTACAATCATATTCCAGAGGGGTTTGTACTGCCGAATGAGATTGGCTTCCACCGGCACAACCAAGTCGCTCTCTACATCGTTTAGAATTATAAATCGATACCGAAACTCGTCAACCTGTACATTCTTCTCTGCTTGTCGCAGGCTCCTTGTATGTTCTCTGAGCCTTTGATACAAATCTGGAGTTACTGATGATCTTGCTCGTCCTGTACGCCAACCTGGTGGAACTGCTTTACCTACATATATTGAATACGTACAGTTTTTGCGATTAAACTCCGAAAGCCTAGAATATAATTCATATTCACCAACATAGTAAAGCGCATAAACGCCACCACCCACAAATCGAGTAGACGGAGGTAACGTTTGTAGAGGTGTTTGAGCAAAAAACTCGACTGCCTCATCTACCACGCTTCTAAACCTGGGCGAGCGAAAAACATGTGCCGTGTAATCAAACTTTGTATCCATTCAGTTTTTACCTCGGTTCTTTAATTTCCCCCTTTCAATCTTATCTTAATGTGTAAACGTTTACCACTTTGAAACCATGACCACCATGGAGCGAGCCTTAACGTGGTAAGCGATCATGGGTTGTAATTCGGCTTCTTCGCCGGGGGAATGAATATCACGGGGTGAGGGTAGCGCGGTATCCAGGACCAGATGCCAACGTCCGTCGTGCGGGGCGAGGGGCAAATAAAAAAGATGAGACCGGTCGTCGGCGTTGAACATCATCAGCACGTCAACGTCATCCTCGTCAGCGCCGGTTTCTTCTCGGGAACCATCTAAGACGCACATGAGTCGTTTATCGGTCGGATCCCAGTCGGCATCGTAACCACCGGAACTATACCAATGAATATCCCGATATTGGTCACCGTCCAGATCACGACCGAGGAAAAAGCTGGTGCGCCGAAAGATGGGGTGGGCTTGGCGCAGGGCAATCATATACCGGGTAAAACGATAGATATCGGCGTATTTCTCCAAAAAGGTCCAGTCGTACCACGAAATCTCATTGTGCTGGCAATAGGCGTTATTGTTGCCCTGTTGGGTGCGGCGGAATTCGTCACCCCCATTCAGCATCGGCATTCCCTGCGACAATATCAGTGTGGCCAGGAAATTTTTTATCTGGCGGGAGCGGATGGCCTCAATCTTCGGGTCGTTTGTCGGCCCTTCTACGCCGTAGTTAAAACTGAAATTGTAGTCGTGTCCGTCCCGGTTATTTTCGCCGTTGACCTCGTTGTGTTTTACGTTATAACTGACCAGATCGTTCAGGGTAAAGCCGTCGTGGGCGGTCACAAAGTTGATGCTGTGATTGGGGGTGCGCCCGTTAGGGTAATACAGGTCGGCACTACCGGCCAGACGGGTGGCCAGGGCACTGGTCAGGCCGGGGTCACCGCGCCAGTATTGGCGTACCTCGTCCCGGTATTTATCATTCCACTCGGTCCAACGCCCGCCGGGAAAATGGCCCACCTGATAGCCGCCCATGTCCCACGGCTCGGCGATTAATTTGGCCGAGCGTAGCAAGGGGTCTTCGGCGATGCGCGCGGTCAGGGCCGGGTTGCCGGAAATATGCCCCCACCGGTCTCGACTGAGGGTGGTCGCCAAGTCAAAGCGAAAGCCATCCACGTGCATCTCCTGCTCCCAGTAACGTAGGCAATCAATAATAAAATCTCGTACAATAGGCTGATTGCAGTTAAGGCTGTTTCCGACCCCGGAGAAATTTTTATAGTAACGCCGGTTGTCTTCCAGTAGATAGTAGATGCTGTTGTCGATGCCGCGAAAACTGAGGGTAGGACCAAGATGATTGTTTTCAACGGTGTGGTTGAAGACCACATCCAAGATAATCTCCAACCCGGCCTGATGCAGGGCGCGGACCATCTCCTTAAAAGCAACAACCTGTTGCCCCCGGTCTGTCCCCAGGTGGCTGTAATGACCCTTGGGCGCAAAAAAGCCCAGGGTGTTGTAACCCCAATAGTTGCGCAGACGCTCGCCGGTTTTGGGGTTGAAGCGCGTAAATTCCCATTCGTCAAACACGTGAATAGGCAGTAGTTCGATAGCCGTGACGCCCAGTTCCTTGAAATAGGGAATTTTTTCAACCACCCCCATATAAGTGCCGGGATACTCTACCCCGGCACTGGGGTGGTAGGTCAAACTGCGTACGTGTGTCTCGTAGATGATGGTTTCATTCAAGGGCCGGTTGAGGGGCCGGTCGCCCTGCCAATCAAAGCCGTCGTCGCCGTAAACGATGCATTTTGGCATCCCGGCCAGGTTGGTGGTGGTGGAAAAAGATAAATCGCCCTCTTCTGAGGTGCGGTCATAACCATAGGCCTGGCTAAAATCCCACCTAAAGCCGCCAGACAAAGCCCTGGCGTAGGGGTCGAGCAGCGGTTTGTAACGGTTAAAGCGATGGCCTTGTTTTGGCTGGTAAGGCCCGTCCATCCGATAGAGGTAAAGGTCCCCGTGTTGCACGCCCGATAGATGGATGTGCCAGATGTCGCCGGTACGGTTGGTGATAGGGTCCAGTACAAATTCATAGCTGGGGATTCCGTCGGTTGGCTCTTTGAAAAGCATCAGCCAGACTCGGGTGGCATGCCGGCTGAAGATGGCAAAATTGGTACCAGTAGCGGTCACCGTTGCGCCCAAGGGCATGGGTTGGCCGGCTGTGGATTGGATGGGGTGGGTCAAAGATTCTCTGGCCATGATGTTAGTTAATGGACGAATTGAAAAAAACAGCCACCTATCAATCCCTTTGTTGGGTGCGGTTGAACTGCCAGGCAATTACGATTGGCGCCAGGGCCAACAAGCCGATCACGATGGCAATGACCAGCCCAATACCGGCCACCAAAAATAGCGGTGGCAGGAAAAACGAAGCGATAGTGGCAATCAAACTGAGTATAAAGATAGCTGCCGCTACGGCTACAATGATTAAGGCCGTTCGCTGGGCCCGCTGCATCGAAGCCCGGCGAGGACCGCTTGGCTGGCCGGATTGGCCGTGGATGAGAACCGGCTGCGGCTGTCGGTCGTCATCTAAATAATAGGTAACGTACACTGGCAGCAAGAGCAGGGTCCAATTTTGCTGGTGATACTCGGCTTGCCAGCGAAACTGGCGCAAATGATCGGCCTGGCAGGCCCGGCGACATTCCTCGGCGGCAACGCTCTGAATAGCGGGAATGGCAGCGGGCCAGGCGTCGGCCGGTGTCCGGTTAGGTAAGCGGACAAAAGTGTGGGCCAGAGCCTGGGCCTGGTAAGGCTGGCCGGCTTCCAGACTATATTGTCCCAACCTTTGTCTTAAGGAGGTATGTTCTTCCAGGGCCGGAGCGGGAATGTTGTGATAGGAGCGGGTTAACTGTCCCAATCGCGGTTCCCAGCGGATGCGGATATCGGTCACGCGCTGCGAAGTCCAGCCTCCGCTGTTTTCGTCAAATTGGTCCTGGTGACTAACGACTTCATAATTAAAACCGGCTTCAGCCTGCCAGACGGCCTGAACGTCACTGTCGACCAGCCACATGGGCAGGTAGATCCGTTGCAGTCGTTCCTTCAGGTTTTGCGGTTTCAAGTCGCTGGGAGCAAACCAGATACCGTCGGCAAAGGTTTGAATACTGTGGCCCAGTCTGTCGGTGGTTACGGTGAAAGGCAGGTACAGTTCCGGCGGCTGGCTGTAGGGTAAGTCGCCAACTTGTTCGGTCAGGGGGCTGAGCCTTGCTTGAAAACAGTTGGGACAGTACAGGGGCAGGCTGCCCTGGGGCAACAGGTAGCTCCAGTCGCAATGCTCACAGATGGCTGCTTCTAAATTAACCCCCCATTTTTCATTAAGCATCATCCATCCCCTGGGCCTGCCTGACCAGATTAAAGGCAATAATCAAACCGATTACCAGCAGAATAAAGCCAACGATGCCGATCAATAGCCCTATGCCGGCCATGAGCAGGGTAATCAGGCCAATAATACCCAGGGTGAGGCCAGGTGCAACAAGGCCGGCCACAGCCAGCCAAACCTTGGGCCAATCGACCGGGCGCTGGCCGGAGATGGTCCCGGTCTGGCCGTTGATCATGACCTGATAAGTTTGATGATCGTATGTGTAAATAGCCAGGTAAACCGGCAGCAAAATGTAACGCCAGCTTTCGTCTTTGAAATCCAGGTTCATGCTAAAGTTGCGAATTTTGGATGTGCTGGCCTGGTCGCGGCAGGCTTGCCGGGTTCGCTCGCGCATTTCGTGGCGAACCGTTTCCCAGGCTGTTTCCAGGGGGATGTCGTAAGCCTGGGCTTGAAAGCCGGCCAGGTATTTGGGTTCATAGGCGGCCAACTGGCGCAAATTGTAACTTTTGATTCGACCCAGCAGGATAGCGCTGACACGGGTGGTCCCCTCAACCAGAAGATCGTCGTGGCCCAGTTGCACGTGCCCTGATTCCCACTTCCAGACAGTTTTGGTGCGCGTTTTCCACTGACCACCCGAGTAATAGCGCTCGGTTTTTTGATGGCCTACTTCAGCTTTCCAGTCAGCCTTGGTAATGGCATCAAAGGTCCAGCAGGGCAGGTAGATGCCGGCAAAGTTAGCCAGGTTAGCCAACCGGCGTAACACACCGGGCGTCATCCAACTACTACCCAGCCACTGGCGAGCGATATCGTGGCAAGCCTCAGCTTCGATCTGGAAGGGAATCAGAAAACGGGGACGCAGTACGTCCTGGGGCGATTCGCGCTGAATGACCCTATTAGAGCCACAGAAGGGACAGGTATGGGTCAGGTTATCGGACGGAACGGAGGTATAAGCACCGCAGCTTTGACATTGCAGCTCCTTGCGCGCTTCTCCCCAGCCATAGGCAGCTCGTTGTAATGTTTCCGGCGTAAATTCAAATTGTTCGGCCCCCTTGCCGACGACAGCTTTTTTAGGAGGCTCGTAGTAGCCGCAATGGGTGCAGGTCAGGCCGCCGTCGGCGGCACTGTAGGCCGTGGCTGCCCCACACTGGGGGCATTTAAACTCAACAATCTCCCGGTGGTCTTCTGCCTCCGGTGGAGTGGGCATATAAACTTCAATGCCGTCAACAACGGATTGGGTCGGTATGAAGTTGGGAGGGGGAAATGACTCGGACATACTTGTCAGCCATTATACATTAGAGAGGAGGATACTGCCAGTTGAGGACATAATGGAGAAAATTCACCTGCCGGGCCAACAAGACGCTCAGGTTAAATGAATTGAATATCAGGTTTTAGTGTAGCAACGACTTATGGAACTTAAGAAGATGATCGGGGAATAGATGGCCGGGCATAGGGATGCCCGGCCTGCCCCATTTGTGGAATTAGTAACGCCGTTTTCGATCGTAGCCGCGAGATGAATCGCCTCGATCTCCCCGGCCCCGGCCACGTCTCTTATCGTCCCCGAAGGATTGTTTACGGGGGTGAGCTTCGCTCACCTTGATACGACGCTGCTTCACCTCTTGATCATTCAAGCGTTGAATTGCCTCCTGGGCAGCTTCTTCAGTCTCCATCTCGACGAAGCCAAAACCTTTCGATTGTCCAGTCATCCGGTCGGTGATTATAACGGCCGAAATAACTGACCCTACCTCGGCGAACAGCGTCTGTAGTTCGTCTTCGCTCATCGCATAGTTCAAGTTGCCAACATAAAGTTTCTTGGTCATGGAAATCCTTTTGAATAAAATAACGAAAAACAGCCACCGGCACGAAGACCCGGTGGCTGCTGCAAAACCAAAGGGGAACTTTCTTCAGCCTACGCCATTTTACTATATAGGTTCGTTTCCGTCAATTCCACGTGGTATACTCATGGGGTTCCCTCACCCAAATTTAGAACCTTCTGGCATTTGATCTCCCCCCCCAAAGAAGAAATCTTCCAGTTGTTGCATTAGAAACTCGCGGTGTTGAGGGTCGGCCAGAACCAAGCCATAGTGATTGATAAGGAGCACCTGGTACTGTAACCACATCTCCCAGGCCTGTTGGGAGACATTTTCAAAGATTCGTTGGCCAAGCTCACCGGGAAAGGGCGGCTTTTCCAGGCCGGGTAATTCCCGGCCTAACTTCACACATTTTACCATTTGGGCCATAAAATTTTTGCCTCGACTGATAGTAGTGATGGCTTGTTAAACTTGATACGATAAAAGACGCTGGATACAATCGAACAGTAATTTTCATAAGATGATTTATAAATTTTAGCAGGTTGCTCCAATTTCACCAAACTGTCATAACTAACACTTTAGTCCAAACATTTACTGTAAAAATTAAGGGGTCAAAGCGAGAGGATGGTCAGTTCAATCGCCTGATCGGGCTGGGGCTGGCCGTTGATTGTGGCGGGTAAACGCTGGCCGGTGGTGGGGTCGTATATGCCGACCAGTAGGCGGTAATCGCCGGGGGGAGCACCCTGGCGCAGAGTCAAGGTGTAGCGATCAACGACGGTATCATTTTTGGTCCAGGCGGTGGTGGGGTAGCGGCCAGCCTGGGGTGGATTATCCCACTGGGCCCACACCTGGCCATCGGGACCGAGGAGTTGGGTGAAAACAGTGTAGTCGGTGGGGATTTTGGCCGTGGATTGCCAATAGAGAACCAGGAGGATCTCGGATCTCGGATTGCGGATTACGGACTGGGGATTGAGATCGTAGCCGATCAGGCGAATAGTTTGACCCAGTTGGGCGGAGAAAGGGTGAGGCGGGGGACTGTTGTGGGCCGGATCGAGGAGGCGGATGGTGGCGGGATAGAGGTTGTGGCCCAAGGCTGTCTGACCATCGGTCAGGGGAAGATATTCAAAGCCATCGAGTAGATTTTTATCCT
This sequence comes from Anaerolineae bacterium, assembly GCA_034409055.1. Lineage (GTDB taxonomy): Bacteria > Chloroflexota > Anaerolineae > 4572-78 > J111 > DAOUMU01. The sequence goes on along the minus strand of DAOUMU010000221.1, from coordinate 284 downwards.
GATGTACGATACTCAGTTCAAGTCGGTAGAGGCCGGGTGGGGCGTCCGGTTTCAGTCGAAGGGGATAGGTTTCTTCGACAATTTCGCCGGGTACCCACAGGACGTTGGGATAACGATCCCCCAGGGTAGCAACGCGTTCACCGCCAATCATAAAGTCTTTGTCTAGCAGTTTCAGGGAGACAACAAGCGGATCAGCCATCCACCGGTGGGCTTGCCAACGGATGGTGATCGGCAGGTGGGAGTAGGGAGTAGGGAGTAGGGAGTAGGGAGTAGGGAGTAGGGAG
>DAOUMU010000220.1:0-18479 GCA_034409055.1 Anaerolineae bacterium | reverse complement strand
ATCGCAAGCTGACCCTCATCTCCGCCCCGGCCGGCTTTGGCAAAACCACCCTGCTCAGCGAATGGGCGAGTAATTTACGATTTACGACTGACGATTTACGATTAAACTCCGCAAAAGAAAGCCCAATCGTAAATCGTAAATCTGAAATCGTAAATCCACAGGTTGTCTGGCTGTCATTGGACGAAGGTGACAACGACCCGACGCGCTTCCTGGCCTACTTCATCGCCGCGCTGCAAACCATTGCCGAAGATATCGGAGAGGGCATCCTGAGCGCGCTCCAAGCTCCTCAGCCGCCACCGCTTGCCTCGGTTCTGACAGTCCTGATCAACGAGCTTGCGGCCATCCCGGACCACTTTGTTTTGGTGCTCGATGACTACCATCTCATCACCGCTCAACCGATTCACGAGGGGCTTATCTTTCTGCTCAATCACCTGCCGGGCAATATGCACCTGGTTATCGCCACCCGGGCCGATCCGCCGCTGCTCATTGCCCGCCTGCGCGGCCGGGGACAATTGACCGAACTGCGCCAGGTTGACTTGCGTTTCACCCCCGCCGAAGCGGCCGAATTTCTGAAGCGGCTCACAGGGTTGACCCTGCGCGCTGACGATGTCGCCGCGTTGATCTCCCGCACTGAAGGCTGGATCGCCGGCTTGCAGATGGCGGCGGTTTCAATGCAGGGGGTTGATGACATGACCGGTTTTATTCAATCCTTTACCGGTAGCAACCGGTATATCTTAGATTATCTGGTCGAAGAAGTCCTCCAGCGGCAACCTGAATATATCCAGACTTTCCTCTTGCAAACATCCATTCTTGACCGTTTCTGTGCCTCCCTGGTTGAATTTACGATTTACGACGATAGTCCCCGCAGCAAAGCGGAACGGGATTTGCGATTTACGATTGAAAAGCCAGCCCCGGAAATCGTAAATCGTAAATCCAAAATCATAAATGGACAACATATCCTGGAGTATCTTGAACGCGCCAACCTCTTTGTTATGCCGCTTGATGACCGTCGCGAATGGTATCGCTACCACCGGCTCTTTGCCGACTTGTTACGCAAGCGTCTGCATCTGATCCGGCCAGACCTTGTGCCAAAATTGCACAATCGGGCCAGTAAGTGGTATGAGCAAAACGGATTTATGGCTGCCTCAATCGATCATGCCTTATCTGGGACAGATTTTGAACGGGCGGCGCACCTGGTCGAGCAGGTGGCCGAAGCAACCTTGATGCGCAGTGAAGTGGCCACCCTGCTGAGTTGGCTGGACATGCTGCCCGATGAACAGGTGCGCACCCGGCCAACGTTGTCTCTTTTTCACGCCTGGATCCTGCTACTGGCCGGTCGCCCGTTGGAGAGCATCGAATCGCGCTTGCAAGACATAGACGAGGACACAGACCTGATGCGCAGCAAAGTGACTCTCCTGCGTGCCTTCATTACTATCTTGCAGGGCCAATTGCCTGATGCCGCCGAGTTGTCTCGCCAGGTCCTGGAACAGTTACCCGGGGATGACTGGTTTCTGCGCAGCGTTGCCGCCTGGATTCTGAGCATTTCCCAGACGAGTGACGATCTTGTAGCTACCCATCTCCTCAACGAGGTTGTCAAGATGGGGCAAGAAACCGGCAATGTGATGCTTGCGGTGGAGGCATTAATGTATCTGGCCCGGCTGCGTATGCGGCAAGGACAGCTTCGCCAGGCAAAGGTCCTTTGTGAACGGGCCTTGGAGTTGGCTACCGACCCGCAGGGCCGTCTATTACCGATTGCCGGTGAGGCGCTACTGGGATTAGGCGAACTGGCCAGAGAATGGAACAACTTTGAGGAAGCAAGACGCTATCTTATCGAAGGTATCGAATTGAGCCAACAAGTGGGGAAAGTTGTGACTTTGCCCGGCTATATCTCTTTGGCCCGAGTCAGGCAGACTCAAGGGGACGTGGATGGGGCCTGGGATGCGCTCCAAAAAGCGCAACAACTGGCCATACAATTCGATACCGCCACATGGTGGAACGAACCTCTTGTGGCCCTATACCAGGCTCGACTTTGGCTTGACCAGGGCAACGTCGAAGCAGCCATGGGTTGGGCCAGAGAACGAGGGCTTGCCTTGCGAACTCCCCGACCAAAGGGAGGGGGGAGCGAAGCCGAAGGGTTGGAGATCGATGACGACCTGGCCGAGTTGGAAAATAACGAGGCGGCTCTCAACCGCCTCCGCAAGTATGAGTACCTGCTGCTGGCCCGGCTGTTGATGGCCCAGGATCGGTTCGCTGAGGCGCTGGGGTTGTTGGAGCAAATGCTGCCACGGGTGGAACGGCTGGGACGAATGGGGCTGGTGATCGAGATCCAAGTTCTCAAGGCCTTAGTCTGCCAGGCGCAAGGTCATGACAATCAAGCCCTGATTGCCCTGGAACGTGCGCTTTCCCTGGCTGAACCGGAAGGCTATATACGCCTCTTTGTTGACGAAGGTCCGCCGATGGCCAGGTTGCTCTACCAAGCCGCTGAACGAGGTATTGCCCCGGAATATGTCGCCAGGTTGCTGGCGGTATTTACCAATTTGCGATTTACGACGAACGATTTACGATTGGATTCTACTGTCCCGTCCAAAATCGTAAATCGCAAATCTAAAATCGCCAATCATCTCGTTGTGCCTTTGAGCCAGCGCGAGTTGGAGGTGCTTCAACTCATCGCCCAGGGCCTTTCGAATCGTGAAATTGCCGGGCGACTGGTCATCTCACTCAGCACGGTCAAAGGACACACCAACAATATCTACGGCAAGCTGGCCGTCAACAGCCGGACGCAGGCCGTGGCCAGGGCCAGGAGATTGGGTATCCTGCCTGACCTCTGAACCGCTGTAGGCATTAATCTATCTGGCCCAAAATCCCCCTCAAAACAGTACCCCAACAATACTTTTGGCTCATCACACCAGTACCACTTTGTGATATTATTGGCATATATAGTGAGCAACACGGTATTTCCAGAAAGAGAGCCCGGATGATGAAGATACTTTTAGTACAACCTAAAAAAGGGGAAAAATCGGTTGGTGGTGAAGATTTTTCGGTCTTTGAACCGCTTGCCCTGGAATATATTGCTTCAGGCGTCAGCAGCGATCATGACGTAAAAATTCTTGATATGCGCCTGGAAGATGATTTAGAATCGGTTCTTAATAGGTTTCAGCCAGAGGTTGTGGGGATAACGGCCTATACTGTTCACGTAAATATCGTTAAACAACTCTTTGAAAAAATCAAAAAACTCAATCCCAAGATTTTTACTGTGGTCGGCGGTCATCACGCCACTGTTTCGCCTGAAGATTTTATAACGCCATTTATAGATTTAATCGTTATCGGCGAAGGGGTTTTTTCCTTTAAAGAGGTCATATCAAGACTGGATCAGAAAAAAGAGCTTACTGGAATTCCTGGCACAGCCTACAAAAAAAACGGCCAGGTTGTCGTCAATCAAAATGATCAATTACATCATCTTGATTCACTGCCGTTGCCCAATAGAGAGCTAACAAAAAAATATAGAGCGCATTACTTTAGTGAATGGCTGAAGCCACTGGCCTCAATCCGTACCTCAAAAGGGTGCCCTTTTCGATGTAATTTTTGTGCGCTTTGGAAATTAACCGGCGGCAAGTATTTGACCAGAAAGCCGGAAAATATTGTCGAAGAGCTGGGCCGGATAGAAGAAGATTTTGTTTTTTTTGCCGATGATGAATCTCTTATTAATGCCCGCAGAATGAAAACATTGGCCAATCTTATCAAAGAGGCAGGCATTAGAAAACGCTATTTTCTTTATGGCCGAAGCGATACCATTGTAAAAAATCCCGATCTGATTGAGAAATGGAAAGAAATTGGCCTGGAGCGAGTTTTTGTTGGTATGGAATTTTTTCGTGACGAAGATTTCAAATACATCAGAAAAGGGTTGAGACCAAAAGATAATCGTGAGGCGGTAAAGATACTTCATGCTCTTGATATAGATATTTATCCTACCTTTATAGTCAGACCAGAATTCGATAAAAACGACTTTGAAGAATGTAGACAATTCTGTTTAGGGCTGGAACTTGACTTTATCGGTTTTGCTGTTCTCACGCCTCTGCCCGGAACAGATTTTTATAATGACGTCAAAGATAGATTAATTACGCACAACTATGATTATTTTGACTTGTTCCATACATTGTTGCCCACAAAATTACCCTTAAAAGAGTTCTATAAAGAAATGGCTTCTCTCTACAGTAATGCCAGGTCATTTTCAAACCAAATCGCCCTTTTAAGAAAATATCCTTTGGCTGAAATCCCCTCGCTTTTTAAAGCGCATTTTGAATTCACTAAACGACTCAAAAATCTTTATAAAGACTATTAACCGGGGATTGCGTAGGAGGCATCTAATGACGGCAGCCAGACAAAATCTCAACCTGGATCGACCGGCAACTTACCAGATCAAAGTCCAGGGCAGTCTCGACCAGAGCTGGTCGGACTGGTTCAACGGCTTGACCATCACGTTAGAGCATGATAGTGATGACACCCCCACCACCACCCTGACCGGCCCTGTGGCCGACCAGTCTGCCCTGCGTGGCATCCTGTCCAGGATTTGGGATTTGAACCTGATCCTGGTTTCGGTTAAACGTATCAAGATGGACTCCAAAGAGGAAGTTTGTGATTCTATTAAGAGACACTGTTGAAATAGAAGCCTCGCCAGAGCAAGTTTTCAAGTAATTGCCTACCCTCATGTCATTCCGAGGAGCGCAGTACCCAAAGGGCATAAACGATGAGGAATCTCCGAAACTTTGGCCAAAAAGAGGTCTACTTTACCAAAACCTCGGGGATTCTTCACCTGTTCAGAATGACATAGTAGGTAGTTACGTTTTCAAAAGGAGAAAAATAAGTGAGAGACATAGTTCGACCATTCAACGAATTGATAGCAGAGCAACAACCATCCGCTGGCGGTAAAGGCGGCACACTGGCCAGGCTCTATCAAGCCGGTTACCCGGTGCCGGATGGGTTTGTCATCCTGCCCGCCGCCTTCGCCGGTGACAAACTGATCCTGGAGGCATGGACGCAGGTACAGGCACATCTCCGGCGCATGGGGGCTGATAATGGAGTCGCCTTTGCCGTCCGCTCTTCTGCCTTGAGCGAGGACTCTGCCCGGACCTCCTTTGCCGGGGAGTTTGAAACCGTGCTCGATGTGCGCACCGGCCAGGAAATCCACGAGGCCATCCACACTGTGCGCCGGTCGCGCCAATCCGAACGAGTGCAGGGCTACAGCCAGGCACAAGGCATGGCGACAACCCATGAAGTCGCCGTCGTGGTTCAACAGTTAATCCGGGCCGAGATTTCCGGGGTGATGTTTACGGCGGACCCGGTCACGGGCAGCAGCGCGCATATGACGGGCAATTTTGTCTATGGGTTGGGGGAGCAACTGGTCTCCGGCCAGGCCAATGCCGACACCTTTACCCTGGCCCGGCCAAAAGGCAAATATGATGGCCCGCCCGAACTGAGACGCTTTGCCCGCCGGCTCTACAAGCTGGGCAGTCGCCTGGAGAAAGAGTTGGGTTGCCCACAGGACGTCGAGTGGGCTATCGCCGGGGGTAAATTATACCTGCTTCAGTCCCGGCCCATTACGACCTTAATTGGACACAACCCGGCCACCGGGGAATGGAACGATAGCCTGACGGGTGATTTTCTGTGGTCGAACGTCAACTTTGGCGAGGCGATACCGGATGTGATGACGCCTTTCACCTGGTCGGCGCTGCAGAGAGGCGCCCTGGCCGAGAGGATCAGCTTCCAGGGACATCGCCCTTACGGCAACATTGGCGGCCGGGTTTATCTCAACATCAGTGTCTTTGCCTCGATCTTCCACACGCTGGGCAAGAATACCCGGCAGGCTCTAGAGCTGATTGAAGGCACTTTGCACTTGAGGCTCCCGGAAGGGGTCGAAATCCCCCTCATCCCTGCTTCGAAGCGAGTCCTGCTGAACATCATCCCGATGATAATTGCGGCGCAATGGCAGCAAAGACAAGATGTAAAAAATCTACCGGCCCTTCTGGCGACCAACCCGGCCTGGTGCCGGGATATGCAGTGCTGGATCGAGCAGGTGGGGACGGAAACCGAATTGGTTACCCTGTGGGAAGAAGCGATCAAGCCGCGCACTACCCAGGTCTGGTCAAGCGTCCTGAGCAGTGCGAACCACTATGCGGACTATACCGCCCCACTTCGCCGTGAACTGGCGAAGCAGGTTGGGCCAGACGACGCCGATGCGCTCATCTCAGGTATGAGCAGCCCGTCCGAGCTTTTGGCCAGTCTCGGGCCGGTGGTGGGGCTGTCGAAAATAGTTCGCGGGAAGATGACGCGCGAAGCCTATCTGGAGCAATACGGACATCGGGGGCCGCATGAGTTTGAGTTTTCAACACCTCGCCCGGCGGAAGACCCGACCTGGCTCGACCGGCAGTTGGTGGAATTCGAGAAGTCGCCGGTGGACGTCGAAGCCCTCCTGGCGAAACAGCACGCCGAGTTTGAGGCCGCCTGGCAGCGACTCCGGGAACGCTATCCACGGCAGGCGAACTCCATAAAACGCCGGATTGATCAAGTTGCCTCGCGCGCTCGCCTGCGCGAAGATGCCCGGTCGGAGTTTGCCCGTATCGCCTGGGTTTGGCGCACGTGGGCCCTCCGTGCTGGCGAATTGACCGGCCTGGGGGAGGATGTCTTCTTCCTGACCATCGAAGAGGTTCTTAAGGCCCTGACCGGGGATGAAAAAGCCTTCGGGTACATCCCTGCTCGCCAGGAAACCTACAAAAGGTATAAGGCTTTGCCCTCCTATCCACCGATTATCAAGGGCCGCTTCGACCCCTGCCGGTGGGCGGCCGACCCCAACCGGCGCAGCGACATCTTCGATTCGCATGCTTCCATTCCAGCGCCGGATTCTGATGATGTCGGTTCAAATCTGATCATTGGGGCTGCGGGCGCTGCGGGCCAGGTCGAGGGGCTGGTGCGCCGTCTGGATAGTCCCGAAGAGGGGGGCCAACTTCAACCCGGCGAGATTCTGGTCACTGCGCAGACCAACATCGGCTGGACCCTGCTTTTCCCCCGGGCGGCGGCGATTGTCACCGACGTGGGCGCGCCGCTCTCCCACGCCGCCATCGTGGCCCGCGAGTTGGGCATTCCCGCCGTCGTCGGCTGCGGTGACGCCACGACACGGCTACGCACCGGCGACCGGGTGCTGGTGGATGGGGGGCAAGGGCTGGTTGAAATTCTGGAGGGTGTCTAAGGGCAATACCTTTCAAATAAGCTTTCCGAAGTGTCATCAAAAAGATTTCGAGGTAAAATAGTCGGGTTTGAAATCAACGACAAAAGAGGTATTTGGAATGGCATTCCGACTGCGGACCATTGAGGCTGATAGCAAATTCAGCCAAGAAATAACGCTCGATGCTCTTGGACAAGTTGTGCCCCAATCGACCGTCAAAGCGGTTCTCCTTGAAGAAGGGAAGCAAACAGAACGGGAACACAAGCTCAATTTGGTGGTCACTGTCTTATTGGTCATTATGATGAATATTTACACCGACCGAGCCCTGGGGAGTGTATACCGCAAATTGGCCCAAGGACTACGTTATATTTGGCCTGATCACAATTACGAACTACCTAAAGATAGTGCTCTCAGCTATCGACGCTATCAACTGGGAGCGCGTCCGATGGTCCGCCTGTTCAAAGAAGTTTGTCAGCCCCTGACCACCCCGGAGACAAAAGGAGCTTTTTTGTTTGGCCTGCGCCTGATGGCCATTGATGGGACCTATGAAGAGGTGCCAGACACGCCTGAAAATGAGGCTGTCTTTGGGCGACATCAAGGAGGGCGTGGGCAGAGTGCCTTTCCCCAAGTGCAGGGGGTCTATCTGGTCGAATGTGGCAGCCACGCCATTGTTGATGCTGGTTTTTGGCCTGGTCGGACCAGTGAGCGGGTGGGCGGATTTCGGGTCTTGCGTTCGGTTAAACCTGGTATGCTGGTGACCTGGGATGCTGGCTTTCACGACTATGATATGGTGGTGGCGGTCAAGCAGGAGCAGGGAGCCGAGGTTCTCAGTTGCCTGCCGGCTCATGTGAAGCCTTGGCGCCTGAAAACGCTGCCCGATGGCTCATACTTGGCTTACTTGCGTCCCTCTGACTACAAACGTCGTAAAGCTGGTGAATGCATCCTGGTGCGGATTATCGAGTACACCTTCACTGACCCCAACTTACCGGGCTATAATGAAACACATCGCCTGCTGACCACCTTGCTTGATCCTGAGCTTTATCCGGCCTTGGCGTTGGTCTACGCTTATCACGAACGGTGGGAAGCGGAATTGGTGATTGATGAAATCGATACCCATCAACGGCTGCTCAATCGCCCCCTGCGTAGCCTCAAACCAGTGGGCGTGATCCAAGAGTTGTATGGCTTGCTCATTGCTCACTATGCCGTCCGGGCTTTAATGCATCAGGCGGCTGTGCAAGCCAAGCTTGATCCTGATCGCTTGAGTTTTGTCGGGGCCGTGCGGCTTATTCAGGATGCGGTGCCAGAGTTCCAGCAGACCGCCCCAGAGCAATTACCTGAGCTCTATCAACGCTTGTTGGGTGACATCGCCCAACAGCGATTGCCCCAGCGCCGCTACCGTTCCAATCCCCGGGTCGTCAAACGCAAGATGTCCAAGTTTCGGGTTAAACGTCCTGAACATATGGCTTGGCCTCAACCAGCAACTCCCTTCCGGGAGGCGATTGCCTTACTCCCTGCTCCCGAGACGGTCTCACCGTTTGTTTTATCTTTATCCAATCCCAATATCGTCTCCTTTGAAGTAGCCCTTATTTGAAAGGTATTGTGTCTAAGGGTCCATTAAAAGCCAGGTATGCCATCATAAAAGTTCGGTCAATAGCCGGACTTTTTGCTTTGGAACGCCTATGCGTCATGAGTTTGGAAACTGGTAGAGTTGTGATATTATAAGGTCAATCGTATTTCAGCCTGGGGAAAGGCAATGGCGATGACCCATAAGTATCATCCTATCTGGTTTCTTGACGATTATCAATCCTTTCTGCGGCATCCAGACCCGCCGGTACGTCGATGGGCTGCCGATCGGATTGAAGCCCAGTACCCCCACCAGGCTGCCGAAAGTTTTGTCGGTTTGTTAACTGACTCCGATCCTCATCTACAAATTACGGCCGCTCGAGCCATTGGCGAAAGCGGTGACACCCGCTACGAACCGGCCCTGCTGGCAGTCTTTCCAGAGAGCGAGGGCTTTATCAGAAACTGGTTGATGGCCACCCTGGGCCAACTCCGCTCTCCAACCCTGCTGCCTCAACTGGTAGCTGAACTGGAAACTGCCCCGGTTCACTGCCCGCCCGACGAAACCCAAATGTTGGCCCTCAGAAGTTTGGTGAAAGCGCTGGGCTACTATCCCGACGAAACGGCCCGGTCAGCCCTGTGGCACTTTGTCGAGCGTTATCAAGACGACGACCGGATTACCTACGCCGCCTTCGAGGGGTTGCTCAGATTTGCCGATCCCGCCACCTTGCCCCGCCTGGTGCAACGCTACGGTCACTTGCAGCCCAGCGCCGGTGATGCCTGGCAGCAAGCCATTATTGCCCTGGCCGAGGTGGCTGGAGTAGATCGCCTGACCCAGGAGTTGGTCAAGATGATGCTGGACGACCCGGACGACCTGATATTACTCCTGGATCACTGGCTGGAGCAGGAGATCCCATACTCAGAAACCTTTGAAGATGCCTTTGATGAAGCGGCTTCAGCGGCTTACCTCGGGCTGCTGCCTCATATCCTGGCCGAACTGGAACGGGTAGCAGCAGACCGGGGCGATGATCTGTCGGCCTGGTTGGCAGAGTGGGGTACCGGTGAACGACCCAATGGTTATCGCTGGCGAATGCTCTACACCTATCACGTCATTGCCACCCTGGTCCAATCTCCACCCCCTCACAAAAGACGATATCAGGAGGCCGTGGCCCTCAGCCTGGCCTTGTTGGGCCAGGCACTCACCGACCAGCATGATGAGGCCATACTCCAGGCCACGCCGAATGAACTCATCCGGCAAGCCGTTTTGTTAGGCATTTTAGAGTCATCCCGCCAGAATGTCATGCCGGATGTGATCGGTCAGGTGGTGGCCCTCGGTCCAGGCGTTGTGCCCCATTTGATTGATACGTTGCAAGATGGCCACTTTTGGGCCTTGCCCCGGGCCCTGGAGGCTATCACTGAGATTGCCCGGACTCATCCCCATGCAGCCGACGCAGCAGTATCGGTTATCCTGGACCTGCTAGACAACAATCAGAGCGATTACGTCCTGGAACCGGCCGAAAAGGCCCTGTTAGCCATCGGTCCGGCGGTGATCGACCCGGCCGCAGCCAGATTGGGCCAGGTTGATTTCACCTATGATATTTATGTTTGCTCTGTCTTGGGCAATACTCCAACCAGAGCCTCGGCCGAGGCCCTACTGAGTTACATTGCTAAAAAACAAACGCTCGAAGAATATGAGGCCGAGGCCCTGGCCGACCTGGGGCATCCCGCGGCCATTCCCTTCCTCAGAGACTATTATGATTGGTCCGGCGATCCTCTCCTGTGTACGGCACTTTACACCCTGGGTCTACTCAACGATTACACCGGGCCGGAGATGGCAGAATGGCGAGCCGTTGCCCTGGAATACTATGCTCAATTCCTTGACCACCGTCCGGGTCAAAAACCGGCCCAACCACCGCCTGCTCAGGCCGCCTCCTCTTCAGATGACTAAAAAATCGCCCTATTCAACCTCGACCAGGCCATGCTCAATTAGCCAACTCACGGCTTCATAGACGGCCTGCAACGAACTGTAGCGCGGCCGGTAATCGAGCAGGCGTTGCGCTTTGGCGATGCTACAATTGGGGCTGTGGGCGATGTGATCCCAGGTCGCCTCTGCCTCCGACTCGGAGTGGCTGGCCCGCCATTCTTCCCAGGGGGCAAAACGCAACCGGGCCGGTTGGCCAAACCAGGCCGCTACCGCTTCAGCATAGCCCCGCAGGGTCAGGGCGGCTGGCGAGACCACGTGGAAGCTCTCACCCACGGCATTACTCCAGTAGGTCAGGGCCTGCATAAAGGCCTGGGCCACGTCGTCGGCATGGACATGGTGCACCGTTTCCAATCCCAGATTGGGCAGAACTAATGTCTCCCCCCGGGCCAGTTGGCTGAAAACCTTCGGGTTGAAGTGGCCAGCCGGGTTCAAAGGCGCCCAACCCGGTCCCACGATGTGCCCTGGATGTAAAATAGTGACCGGAAAACCGTGCTGCCGGGCTTCGTTTAACAAGTAGGCTTCAATTGCTGCCTTCTGAATACCATACTCGCCGAAGGGACGGCGGGGCTGCGTTTCGGTCGTGGGTACCTGGACACTGGGACCATGCACCCAGATGGTGCCGCAGTGCAAGAAGTGTTGGACCCGCCCCCGCAACGCTTCCACCAAATGGCGGGCACTCTCCGGGGTGAAGCAAATCATATCAATCACCACGTCCGGCTGCAAGTCACGCACCTGCTGCCCGAAGGTGCCAGCTTCTTCTGCCGCCTCGCGATCCAGTACCACTGGCTGCACCGATTTCCAGGCAGCATGGGGGTGGTAGGGCTCTCGCTGGCCTCGACTGATGGAAATGAGTTCGTGACCGGCCTCTACCAATCGAGGCACCAGGTAGGTGCCAACGTGGCCACTGCCACCAATAATTACGATACGCATGAATTTCATAACCTCCTTGAGTCTAATCAGGGTCAATACTTGCTTGGCATTATTTTGCGTTATTTATGACGATAATCCCGCTATTTGACGTGCCGGAAGATTTTGTTACTGTTTTTGACCCAAAAATCGAAACTGGTGGTAGTCTGAGTTTAATCCTCCCTGACTGCGCCAACGGGCCTGAATCCCTCCGGCCATTGGGTTTGGTTGTTGTATCTCGCGCCGTTCCAGGTAACCACGACTAACTGGGCTGTGTATAAATCGGCTCCACGCAGATCGGCTCCACTCAGATCAACCCGGTTTAGAAAAGCATTGCTCAGGTCAACTTCACTCAGGTTGGCCCCGCTTAAGTTAACCTCAACCAGGGTGGCTTCGATCAGGTTAGCCCCACTCAAGTCAGCTTGACTCAAGTCGGTTTCACTCAGGTCCGCTCGGCTCAAGTCAATTCCACGCAAGTCTCGCCCCCGACCCCCTTGATTAACAATCTCCCAAACCAAATGCCACTTGTCATCCAGCCGGGTTGCCTCATCAATCTTTGCACCATGCAGACGAACCTGGCGCAGATTACTCTCACTTAAATTAGCCCCCCTCAGATCGGCCTCACTCAGTTCAGCATTCTTTAAATCGGCCTGACTCAGATCAGCCTGGCCTAAGTCAGCTTTAATCAATTCGGTCTCAATTAGATTGGCTTGGCGCAAGTTAGCGCGACTCAAGTTGACTCTGGACAGGTTGGCCTGGTGCAGGTCCGCCTGAGTCAGGTCAGTTTGGCTCAAATCCAGCCCGACCAGGCTGATTCCACTCAGATCGACCCCGGTCAGGTTAGCTCCGTTCAAGTTGGTCTGGCTCAGGATAGCCATACGCAAATTAGTTCCGTACAGATTGGCCCTGCTCAGATCGGCCTGCCGCAGGTCGGTACGATGGAGATCAGCCCCGCTCAAGTCGGCCCCGTGCAGATTGACCTGGCTCAGGTCGGTTTCTTCCAGGTCAGCCTGGCTCAACTTGGCCTCGGTCAGATCAGCCCCGGCCAGGTCGGCCCCCTTCAGGCGAGCCCTCGTCAGGTTAGCTCCCTTTAGATCAGCTCCGTTTAGCAAGACTCCTTGCAGGTCTGCCCTGATCAGGTTAGCCCCCCTCATATCGGCCCCAGCCAGGTCAGCTTCATGCAACTCGGCCCCGTTTAGATCTCGACCCACTGCCCCCTGGTTAACAATTTCCCAAACCAATCGCCATTTGTCGTCGATTTGGGTGGTGTCATCAAGCTTAGCGCCGTGCAGAGGTACCTTATCCAGGTTAGCTCCCTTCAAGTTAGTCCCCCTCAGGTCGGTCCCCTTCAGGTCGGCCCGGTACAGGTCGGCCCCACTCAGATCGATGTCGCTCAAGTCGGCCCCACTCAGATCAAGGCCGCTCAACTTGGCTCCGCTCAGGTCGGTTCCGTTCGGGTCCTGGCCGGCCGCCCCCTGGTTAACAATTTCCCAAACCAGTCGCCATTTGTCGTCGATTTGGGTGGTGTCATCAAGCTTAACCTTATACAGGGCCGCCTCGCTCAGGTTAGCCCCCCTCAGGTTGGCCCCTCTCAGATCGGCCCCATTCAGTTTGGCCCCGCGCAGGTCGGCCCCGCTCAGGTCGGCCCCGCTCAGGTCAGTTGAAACTAAGGACACGCCGCTAAAATTCACCCCACTGATGCTGATCCCTGTCAAGCTCGTTCGACGAAGATCGATCCCGGCCAGATTCATATCCTGGCAGTATGGTCGGCAGATCGTGGGACCTACGCGCGTGCGATACTGCCAAAAAAGTGCCCCCCCTAACCCTACACAAACCAGGATAATCACCCCGGCAGCGACCTGAAAAATCTTTTCTATGGCCGTCCGACTCATTCTCTCACCTCCTGCCCCCGCTCTACCTGCCCAAAAACACGGCTCAAAACCCGCTGCGTGTTTTCCGACAACCGGCATTGCGGCGCGATGAGGCATTGCATCTGGGCGTAGCGAGGCTGCCGCACGGGATCGGTATCGTTGCCGACCTGCACGGCGAAACGCTCGATCTCTTCATCCGTGGCCTGGATGATTTCAACCCGATCAAAGTCAAACAGTTTACGACGGGCCAGCCAGTTGACCCGCAAGAGACCATTGTCTGGCGTTTGTGTTTCAGTCTTTGCCCTGGCGACGCTGGACGACCCAAACCTCCGGTGCAACAAACCACCCTGGTGAGGCCGCGCTTCAGTCCATTCGCTGTCCAGCACGGCCACCACACCCCGGGGGCAATAGAAAAACTCCCGGCTTTGACCGCAGATACGGCAGCCGTAGTAGAGCACAGAAAGATCAGACCCGCCTACCGGGTGGGGACTGGTACAGGTCAAGCAATCAGCACACAACAAACGATCCGCTTGCCCGGCCAGTCGGGTGATGGTTTCGTGGCCGATACTCTGAACCAGCCACATGGCCGTTCGGCGCAAGGGCTGATCTCTGTCTCCGGCCGCGGCCAGCAGGGGGGGAATGGCCTCATGGCTCAAGGCAACCAACGCCTGGCGCCCGACGAACTGGTCTACCCAATTGGGCCTTTGTAGATAACCCCACACTGCCTCTGCTGTCTGCGGCTGTGTCTGTTGCTTTTCCAGGTTATCAAACAGTTTCTGCCAGATCTCTCCGGAAGCATGCTGTCGCAGCGCAGCTTCTACCTCGGCCACGGGCGGGCGTCCCAGCCACCAAAGGTACGCCGCGCGATAAGCATAGGCGTCGGCAAAATCAGGTCTGCCTTTTGATAGGTACATTTTACCGACGCTTGCCACGACGCCTCCCAGCAGCAAGCCAACCAGCCAATGGAGCAAAACAAGGTCTGACCCGACGGCCATTACCCCCCCAGCCAGCGCCAACACCGTAGCCACCCCCTGGCCAAGCAGTACCCCGATAAGCCCGGCCCTACGCCCAAAGAACAGGCCCGCTCCTGTGCCCACGGCCAGGCCAACCAGCCGGGCCGAGTTTAATTCATCGAGCGGAGTGATGAGCATCCCCACCAGTTGGGCCAGGCCCAAACCAAAGAACAGGCCAAAAGACAAACCGACCAGTAGGCCCATGAGCGTGCTCACCAGGGCGGCCCACCGGCTTTGGAAAAATCCAACGATGGCCAGGCCAACCAGACCCACGAGCAGGGTATAAAACTGGTAGTTCGGTTGGCGCACCACATCCAGGGTATCAGACTGGTAATTCGGTTGGCCAAAGAACACCGCCCCGGTCAGCCACAGTCCCATACCACTGCTCAAGACGACCACCAGCCCGAAGTAAAGGGAATTCAAGGTCAATCTGCCCGATCTAGCCACGATCAGATTGGCCGGAATCAGGCCCAGGAGCCAGGCTCCCCACGATGACCGCCGTCCCAGCCCGAGTGCCAACATGATCAATAACCCACCGCCAGTCCCGACGGTTATGCTCGCCCCTATTTCCCAGGTTATCAGTTCGGTGTTTAGATGGATCGGATACCGTAGTAGGGTCAGCAGCCCGCCGCCGATGGTCCCAAAGAGGCCAAATAGCCAGCAGGCCCAGGTTACTCGCCGGCCCAACCTGAGCCCCACCATGACCAGCAACCCACCGGCGGCCCCGACAGCTATGCCGAACCCTATGCCCCAAACTATCAGCACGGTGAGATGCCCTGGATACAGCAGTGAGGTCAGCAGCCCGCCGCCGACGGCCCCAAAAAGGGCCCCCCTTAGGATTAAAACGATTGTAGCTCGCCCAAAGGTCAATCGGCCCGACTTGTCTAGCACCAGAGTAGCCGGAATGAGTCCAGGTAGCCAGGCCCCCCACAATGACCGCCGTCCCAGCCCGAGTGCCAACATGACCAGTAACCCACCGCTGGCACCAATGGTTATACCCAACACGATGGCCCAGGCTAGCAGCGCGGTGATGAGATGATCCCCTGGCAGCAGAAAAATCAGCAGCCAGCCGCCGGTGACCCCCATAAGTCCCAGCAGCCAGAAGCCCCACAATGACCGCCGGGCCAACCTGAGCTCCAACAAAACCAGCAACCCACCGGTAACCCCGGCAATTATGCCCAAAACTATCAGCTCAACGGTTAGGATCTCCGGATACCGCAGCAAGGTCAGCAGCCCACCGCCAATGGCCCCAAAAAGTGCGCCCATCAGCATTAAAACCGCCGTAGCTCGCCCATCCGTTGGCTCGTTGACCACCAGTTCAAATAGATGGTGGGCGTACGCCTCATCCTCGCAGTTGCGCCACTCCTGCCAGATGACGTTTGGCCAGTTTTGGGGTGGATTGCTAATTACTGTTGGCTGATTGCTGGGGTTAGTTTTCAAATCTGTCACTTCGCAGGAGATTGGAGATTGGTAATTGGAGATTTTGCTAACAGACACATCACAAACAAGTTCTTGATTATATAGAGTATATCACGACTCCCGGCCAACGACAACGGTACCGGAATCCGGTATACCCAAAAAATTCAAAATGATTTTTTTGAAATTCATTTGTCAAATTGTGTTTGACAATTTACACTTTCATTAATTCAGCATTTCTTGCTTCGGGTCACTCCCACGGACTCTCCATTGGTTCAATCAAAATGGGCCGGCCAATCTTGATGTTGGTTCGACAGGTTAGCAACCACAACACCAGGTCGGCAATGTCCTCCGGTAGCAAACATTTTTCGGGGATGAGTCCGGGCCGATTTTCGGCCATCGGGGTCAAGACCATACCGGGACAGACGGTATCGACCCGGATAGAGAAATCCTGGTTTTCCCGCTGGATGAACTCGCTCAGGGCATTGAGGGCGTGTTTGCTCACCCCGTAGGCTCCGCTGCCCGGAAAGTAATCAATCCCCGAATTGGAACTGAGGTTGATGATGTGACCCTGGCGTTGGGCACGCATCAGCGGCAGCACCGTCCGGGCGAACAGGAAAGGCCCGCGAAGATTGATGGCCATGACCTGGTCCCAGGCTTCGATGTCGTGCTCGTGGATGTAACCGGTCTGGTAAATGCCGGCATTGTTGATCAGGATATTGACGGTGCCAAACCTGTCAACCGTACTCTGCACCACCCGTTGCACCGTCTCTGTCTCTGTCACGTCGGCCTGCATGGCCAGCGCGTGGCCGTCCCTTTCTTTGATAGCGGCGACAGTCTCTGCTAAAAGTTCGCGTCTCCGGCCACAAACAACGATCTTGGCTCCCTGCTTGGCTAAAGCCAGGGCCACCGCCCGGCCTATACCCGTGCCCCCGCCAGTGACGAGGGCCACGTGATCGGTTAGATTACTCACAGATTTTTCTCTCCTATACTTAGTACATCCAAATTTGCTCTAGCTGGACCACAGTCCAGCGGCCAAAACGCGGACTGTGGTCCACTCCGAGCTTGAAAATTGGATCTACTAATACTTTGTACATTAATGATGGGTATAGCTCGCTTGACCAGACTCACCCGCAGGCAACTGAATCGCCCGATCTGGCAGAAACGGCTGGAGCGCCAATAGCGGGGGCTCTCCAGTAATGATGGCCCGCACCAGTTCGGCGGTGAGCGGAGCCAGGAGAATACCGTTACGGAAATGGCCAGTGGCGGCGATGAGATTCGGCAGTTCACCAAACGGGCCGATAAAGGGTAAGTTGTCCGGTGTGCCCGGTCGCAATCCGGCCCAGGCCCCCAGAAACTCGCCCATGCCGAGGGTCGGGGCGATTTCAAGACCGGCCGCAGACACTTCACTCAGCCCACTGAGCGTGTTGGCCTCGGCAAATCCAGCTTGCTCAATGGTAGCGCCGATCATTGTCTGGCCGTCTCCTTTGGGCACCAAAGAGCCACGAGGCGAGACCACGACCCGCCGGATGGGTTGGCCGGCCACCGCCAACGCCTGCCCCCGAATGGGCATAACCGGCAAGGGGGGGACACCCGAGATTTGACCGGACCAACAGCCAGCCGCCACGATGACCCAATCGGCTGAACGGACCTGGCCGGCACAACGCACCCCGGTGGCTCGTCCGGCCTGGCTTTCTACGGCTTCCACCTTGCCCCGCTCAAACACAGCCCCGGCCTGTTCCGCCGCCCGGACGATGGCCAGGGTCAGGGCCGTATTGTCAACCCAGGCATCATCCGGGAAGAAAAGGGCGCCATGGATGTTTGGATTCAGACCCGGGGCTAGCAGGCGACACTCCTCCGGGGTGGGCCGTTCGACCTCGATACCAGGGTCAGTATTGAGGGTATAGGTCGTGTCGAGATAAGACAGGTCAGTTTCGGTCGGCGCAATGAGCAGGTGCCCACTGGCCCGGTAATCCGGCCGCTCACCGGTGATTTCGGCCAGTTCCTCGATGATGGCCGGATAGAATTGACGGCTGCGCCGGCACAGTTCATGAAATGCAGGGGGCATGTTCGCTTTTGCATGAAAGGTCAGCATGCCCAGAGCAGCCTGAGAGGCTTCACTGCCTGGTGCGTTTCGTTCGAAGACGGTCACCCGTACACCGGCCTGGACCAACCGCCAGGCACAACTGGCCCCAATAATACCCGCACCGATGATAATGACATCTGTATTTTTCATGTAGGATCTCCTTCGAGTAATTTTCTTCAGCCGTAAACGTTCAGCCGAAGCCACTTGAATGGCCGCAGTATACCATATCCCAAAACCAGAGACAATGCAGTTGAGCCGTTGTATGATGGTTAAAGCTTAGCGCGAAACGTACTCATATCGGGGGAATCGAAGCAGAACAGGCGGCTATGGGCAAAAAATGGGGTCAGGGTGGGGTTGATGGCAGATTTGGGAGGGAGGGATGGAGGGAAAAACGAAGCAGAAGGGGGTGAGGTCAAGGTGGTGAGTG
>DAOUMU010000219.1:0-15422 GCA_034409055.1 Anaerolineae bacterium | reverse complement strand
TGAGGGCTTAAGCTCCTGAAATCAAGGGGTGTCCCACAAATTCAGGGGGTCAAGCCCCTGAAATCAGGGGGTAACTTTACTGTGGTCAAGCACAATGCTAGGCCCCGTGATAGTTAGACAGTCAGGGTGGGCGACCACAAGGGATCGCCTCTACGCCGGATTTTGTCGGGTAACGAGATAAGCAAAATAACCTGGGGCATGTCATTTCGAGGAACGAAGTGACGAGAAATCCCCAAGGGTGGGTCTTAAAATCAACCTGTTGGGGATTTCTCATTCCGCTACGCTCCATTCGAAATGACATGAGGCGACTGTCTGTTTGGGGATTTCTCATTCCGCTATGCTCCATTCGAAATGACATAAGGAAGGGGATGAGCCTATGCATAGATTGGAATACATCATTTGGCGGCTGGCTATGGCGGTGCTTGTCCTGGTCAGTGTGTCAATCATTACCTTCTTCATTGCCCGGGTCATTCCCTCCGATCCGGCCGCAGCCTGGGTAGGGGCGCATCCTACCCCGGAGCAGATTGCCCAGGCCCGAGAAGAACTGGGGCTGGACCGGCCGCTTTACGAACAATACCTGCGCTATATGGGGGCGCTGTTGCAGGGCGACCTGGGTACTTCGGTCCGGTCACACCAGCCGATTGCCACCGATCTAAAAACTTTCCTGCCGGCCACCCTGGAGTTGGTGCTGGCCGGTATGGTCATGGCGGTGGTCATCGGGATTCCGCTCGGCGTTTTCTCTGGAGCCAAAAAGGGCAGCCTGTTGGACCACCTGACCCGCCTCTTCTCCATTGCCGGGGTGTCGATGCCCACCTTCTGGCTGGGGCTGCTGCTGCAACTGTTCTTCTTTAGCCGGTTGGGCATCTTACCGCTGGGTGGCCGTATCTCCACCGAAATCTCCTTGTATCATCCGGTGACGGAAATCACCGGCTTTTATCTGATTGACAGCCTGATCACCGGTAACTTGATCGCCTTCCAGGATGCCCTGATCCACATCATCCTGCCTGCCTTCACCCTGGCCACCTATGCCATTGGCCTGACCATCCGCATGACCCGCTCGACGATGATTGAGGTATTGAACGAAAAGTACATCCTGGCCGCTCGTATCGCCGGTATCCCGGAACGGACGGTCTTATTCGTCCTGGCCCTGAAAAACGCCATCATTCCCACGATTACCGTGCTCGGCCTGTCGTTTGTCTATTCGCTGACCGGCGCTATTCTGGTCGAAATTATCTTCTCCTGGCCGGGCCTGGGCACGTATGTCACCAATGCCGTGCTCAGTATTGACTTCCCGGTCATCGTCTCGGTGACGCTGGTCGTCACCGTCTTTTACGTCTTTGTCAACTTATTTCTGGACCTGGGGCAAGCTATGCTTGATCCCAGAGTCACATTGCAATAGGAGGCGACGATGCACATCCGTATTATCAACCCGGTCATCACCACCCACTGGGAGGAAGATGCCCGGCGTACCTATGCCGGGGCCGCTCGCCCTGGCACCGAGGTCAGCGTCGTCTCCCTGGCCTGGGGGACCGCCTCGATTGAAAGCCACCGTGATGAAGCCCTGGTGGTGCCCGACATCCTGACCAAAGTGGTCCAGGCTGAACAAGCGGGGGTCGATGCCGTCATCATCGATTGCATGGCAGACCCCGGCCTGTACGCCGCCCGCGAACTGGTCAGTATCCCGGTCATCGGACCGGCCCAGGCCAGTATGCACCTGGCGGCAATACTGGGGCATCGCTTCTCTATCTTGACCGTCTTCGATTATGATATTCCGCTGGTGGAGGACCAGGTAGCTCGTTATGGCCTGTCTACCAAATTGGCCTCGGTCCGAGCCTTTAACATTCCCGTGTTGGAACTGGACGACAACATCGAGGCCACGGTGCAGGTGCTTATCGATCTCAGTGAACAAGCCGTGCGAGCAGATGGGGCTCATGTCATCATCCCCGGCTGCACCAGTCTGGCCGGGTTGGCCCCACGCATCCAGGCCGGTCTGGCCGCCCGTGACTGTGAGGTGCCTGTCCTGGATCCGCCCTCAGTGGCTATGAAACTGGCCGAATCATTGGTGGACCTGGGCCAATCCCACAGCAAACGAACCTATCCCCACCCCCCGGTCAAGAAAATAAACTGGCCCACAGCAAGCGCGTTTGGCGTATGAAATCACGGAGAAAATTATGACAGCAGCCGCCGGATTGTCAGACACACCAGTCGAACAAAAAGCGACCCGTTTCAAAGAATACAGCTTGATGCTGCGGGCCTTTCGGCAAGATCCCCTGGCAGTGGTTAGCCTGGTGGTCATTCTCCTGTTCGTGCTGGGGGCAATCTTGGCCCCGTGGCTGACCCCCTACCCGGAGCAAGGGCTGGGCGATCCGAATATCATCGAGAAGTTTCAGCCTCCCAGTGGGGTCCACCCGCTGGGCACCGACTATCTGGGCCGGGACGTACTGGCCCGTATCCTGTTTGGCGGGCGCAGTTCCCTGAGCATTGGCTTCCTGGTGGTCTTCATCGCCGCCGTCATTGGCACCCCGTTGGGGGCCATTGCCGGGTACTACGGGGGGTGGCTCGATGACCTTATTATGCGTATTACCGATATGTTCCTGGCTTTCCCCCCCCTGCTGCTGGCCATTGCCATCGCCGCCGCCCTGGAGCCTAACTTCGTCAACACAATGATCGCCATCGCCTTCACCTGGTGGCCCTGGTATGCTCGCCTGGTGCGGGCCCAAACCCTGTCCCTGCGCGAGCAGTATTTCATCCAGGCCGCCCGCAGCATTGGCGTGAACGATTTGACCATCATCGGGCAGCACATATTGCCCAACGTATTGACTCCGGTATTGGTGCAGGCGACGATGGACATCGGTTCGGCCATTTTGACCGGGGCGGCCATCAGCTTCATCGGCCTGGGTGTCCAGCCGCCGACACCCGATTGGGGAAAGATGATTAGTACCGGACGTATCTACTTCATCGAGCGACCGTGGTTCGCCGGCTCGGCCGGGGCAGCGATTTTCCTGGTCACGCTGGCCTTCAACCTGTTAGGCGATGCAGTGCGTGACGTAGCTGATCCCCGCACCCGGCGGTCCGTAGCGTTGGGGTGATATAGTTTCTCGGAAAAAGATTTTGGATCCAGGGTCGGAGTCGAGGCTTCAGCCGGTCAGGGTCGGGCCAAAACCGGCTAAAGCCTCGACTCCGCTCAAAAATACACAGTGCTGTGCATTGTCTGAATGTCTATAGGTCACCCCGGGTAACGGCGAACTGATCCCCACTCCCGGAGGTCCGTATTATGAACGATACCTTGCTGTCCATAGAAAACTTGCACATTCGTTTCAATACTTACGCCGGCCAGGTTCAGGCTGTCAACGGTATGAGCTTTGATGTCCGCCGGGGGGAGATGTTCGGCCTGGTCGGCGAGTCGGGCTGCGGTAAATCGGTGACGGGCATGGCCATCCTGCGGATGGTGCCATATCCCGGTGAGATCGTAGAAGGGCGAATCGGGTTCCACGACCGGGATTTGCTGCAAATCAGCCAGGCCGAAATGCAAAACATCCGGGGCGGGCGCATTGCCATGATTTTTCAGGATCCGTCTGCCTCTCTGAATCCCGTGTTCAGCATCGGCAACCAGATTACCCGCATCATTCGGCAACATTCGTCGGCCAGCCAGGCTGAAGCTGAACAGCGCGCCCTGGAAAGCCTCAGGGCGGTCGGTCTGCCCAATCCGGCCCGCATCTTACGGGCCTATCCGCACGAGTTGAGTGGCGGGATGCAGCAACGGGCGATGATTGCCATGGCTCTGGCCTCTGACGCCGAGTTGCTCATCGCCGACGAGCCCACCACCGCCCTAGATGTGACCATCCAGGCCCAGATTCTGGCCCTGCTGACCGAGCTACGCAAAACACAAGGCGTGTCCATCCTGCTGATCACCCACGATTTGGGGGTGGTCGCTGAAACCTGCGACCGGGTGGGCGTGGCTTATGCCGGCCATATCGTGGAGATGGGCCAGGTTGGGGACGTTTTATACCGCATGAAACATCCCTATACCCAGGGATTGTTGGCGGCTTTGCCCAAGCCCAGCCGCCACGGGCAACCGCTGCAACCCATTACAGGCAGTGTCCCCAGTGGTCTCAATCTACCACCGGGATGTCCCTTTCATCCCCGCTGTCCCGAAGTTATGGATATCTGCCGGACGGAAAAGCCACCGTTTGTCCCGGCCGGCTCAAAAAGGCACGTGGCAGCCTGTCACCTTTACCGGGAGGAGGGGATAGCATGAACGCTCCTGTGCTAGAAATACGTGGACTGACCAAATATTTTGTAACAAAGCGGAGCTTCCTGAGCCGCCGTGAGACGTGGGTACGTGCCCTCGAGGACGTGGACCTGACCATTCGCCGCCAGGAAACCCTGGGGGTGGTTGGGGAATCGGGCTGTGGAAAAACCACCCTGGGTCGGGCCATTATGCGCCTGATCCACCCGACATCGGGCCAGATATTGTTTGAGCAGCAGGACATTGTGCCGCTTAGCCGGGGCGAGATGCGCCGCGTTCGCCGGAACATGCAGATGGTCTTCCAGAATCCCTATTCTACCTTCGATCCCCGCTTTACCGTGCTGCGGTCCATTGCCGAACCTCTGCGGACACACACCTCCCTACGTGGTGAGGCCCTGGTGGCTCGGGCGCGTGAACTGCTGGAACAGACGGGGATGCCCGGCGAGATTTTGTATCGTTACCCCCACGAGTTCAGCGGCGGACAATTGCAACGGATCGCCGTGGCCCGGGCCCTGGCTCTCAACCCCAAGTTCATTATCCTGGACGAGCCCACTTCGGCCCTTGATGTGTCGGTCCAGGCCCAGATCATCAACCTGCTGCAAAGTTTGCAACGTGAGTTGGAACTAACCTATCTCTTTATCTCCCACGATTTAAGCGTCGTGCAGCACATCAGTGATCGTATTGCCGTTATGTACCTGGGCAAAATGGTCGAACTGAGTACCGCCCAGGCCATTTTCTACGGAGAAGCGCAGCACCCTTATACCAAGGCGCTCCTGGCCTCGGCCCCTATCCTGGACCCCGAATTACGGCGGGAACGGATTATCTTGAAAGGTAGTGTGCCCGACGCCACCAATCCCCCGCCGGGTTGTAGTTTTTTTCCCCGCTGCCCGGTGGCCATAGCAGTTTGTGCGGAAGCCGATCCGCCTCTGGCCGATATCGGCAACGGCCATTTAGTGGCCTGTCACCTGGTGGTTGAGCAGGGGGGTTAACATATCATTAGATCAAAAATAACAGGAGAAAAAATAAAATGCCTCGTGGTAAACTAGAAACTTTTCAAGACTGTGAAGATCTTGTCCACGGTTGCCTGTTTATGGGCACCGGGGGCGGTGGTAGTGTTGAATGGGGTATGGGTATGCTCAAAGCGGCCCTCGAAGAGGGCCTGCCGCTGGAATGGGTGGATGTCGAAGATATTCCCGACGACGTCTGGACGGTTACCCCCTACGGCATGGGCTCGATTGCCCCGGTCTCCCAGGAAATCCTGGCTGAGATTGAGCAAGTGGACCTGGTAGCCAAATTTGGCGACCGCTCCATGGAAGAAGCGGTCAAAGAATTGGGCAATTACCTGGGCAAACCCATCGGCTGCATCGTGGCCGCGGAGTTGGGCGCAGGCAACACGCCCGCCCCCCTGGTCACCGGTGCCCGCCTGGGTATCCCCGTCGTGGACGGTGATTATGCCGGCCGGGCCATCCCGGACGAGATGCAGGGCACGCCTTACCTGTATGGCAAGCACAGTTGGCCCTTCGCCAGTGTTGACCAATGGGGCAACGTGGCTATCGTCAAATATACGGTCAATCCGCATATGCTGGAACGAATCGGCAAAATGCTGGCCGTGGCCGCCTACGGTATGACGACGATGGCGGCCACGCCGCTACCCGGCCGTGAGATGAAAGAGATCCTGGTCCGGGATACCTTGACCAAATGCCTGGCCATTGGGCGAGCCTTGCGCCAGGCCCGAGAGAAGGGCCAGGACCCCGTTGAGGCAGCCCTGGAGGTGACCGGTGGCTGGCGTCTCTTTGAGGGAGTCGTCATTGGCAAGGACTGGGAAGACCGGGGAGGCTATATGTTCGGTACCAGCCACATTAACGGGACCGGCGACTACGAGGGGCAAACCCTGGACGTATGGTTCAAGAACGAAAATCACGTTTCCTGGCTGAACGGCCAGCCGTGGGTTTGCAGCCCGGACCTGCTCAGCCTGGTCTACAAGGAGAGTGGTGAAGGGACAACCAATACGCTCATCAAGAAAGGCGACCAGGTGGTGGCAGTCGGGATGAAAGGGCTGGCAGCCTTCCGCACCGAATTCGGTCTGAATGAAGCCTCCGGTCCTCGTTACTTCGGCTTCGACATCGACTACGTGCCCATCGAAGAGTTAGTATAGAGGTATTAAACATGGAATTCACCTTAGGCACAGAACCGCGTAACGAATACTATGAATTGGAGCTAACCCATGCCGCCCACAAGCTGGCCACAGAGGTCCGCCCGATAAAACCCGGCCAGCAGGTGCTCATCACGGCCGACACTGCCTCGGATGCGCGAGTGGTCAGGGCCACGGCCGGGGCTGTTTACACGGTCGGGGGGGTGCCGGCCGTCATCTGGTATCATACCCTGCCCGCCCCGATGCAAGAACCACCGGTCCCCGTGGTTAAAGCAGTCACCGGCGCCGACGTGTGGATCGACTTTGCCGTGGCCTACCAGCTTTACAGCCCGGCTTATCATGCCGCCCTGGAAAACGGCTGTATCTACGTCTGTTTGACCGGTATGGACGTGGACATGATGGTCCGCACCATTGGCCGGGTCAACTATGTCCCCATGCAAGAGATGGCCACGCGCCTGTACCAACGTTCCCAGGCCGCGGACACCATCCGCCTGACCAGTCCGGCCGGTACCGATGCCAGCATGACAGTGGACAAAGCCGGCGATCCATTCTGGGAACCACCGCCCGCCGAAGGGGGTTATCCCCAGATGTTGGGAGGACAGTCAGGCTTTATGATCCATCGCGAGAGCTTTGAAGGAGTCCTGGTCTTCGATGGCGCGCTATGGCCGCCGGCCGAGTTGGGGGTGCTACACACACCGGTCCGGCTGGTCATCGAAGGCGGTTACGTCAAACAGATCGAAGGCGGCGCAGAGGCCACCACCTTTGCCCGCTGGCTGGAGAGCTTTGGACATCCCGAGGCATATTTGATGGATCACGCCTGTTACGGCTTTAATCCCGGCGTCACCCGCCCCACTGGCCGCATCCTGGAAGATGAACGCATCTTTGGCTGCATGCAATTTGGCGTCGGCGCAACCGAGTACGGCTCACCGGCCCACACCGATGGCGTGGTGCTGAACCCATCGGTCTGGCTCGACGAGGTACAAATCGAGGCAGAAGGGCGCTACATCCTACCCGAACTGGTGGAACTGTGCCAGGCCATGGGTGCGCCGGGGTACTGACGATGGACACGCTAGAAGCAATTTTCACGCGCCGGAGTGTGCGCTCTTTCACCCCCGAGCCGGTGCCCGACGAGTTGCTGCACCAGGTGCTACAAGCGGGCGCAGCTTCGGCCAGTGGGGGCAACGTGCAACCGTGGGGATTTGTACTGGTCCGCTCACCGGAGCGATTGGCCGGCTTGCGGTCGCTGGCACCGGGCATCATCGGGCAGCCGACGGTGGTCGTCGCCATCTGCCTGGACAGCGAGCGAGCCACTCGCCTGGGAGGCGCAGGCGGCGAGCGGTTGGCCTGGCTGAACATTGGCCTGGCTACCCAGAATCTACTGCTGGCGGCCCACAACCTGGACCTGGGGGCCTGTCCGATCGGTTCATTCCACCGGCAAGGCGTGGCCGCCTTTCTCGACCTGCCGCCCGGGGTTCAGCTGGTGTTACTGATGGCCCTGGGATATCCTAAAATCAAACCGACACCCCCCGGCCGGCGCCCGCTGGCGGATGTCTGTTTTGTTGAAGCATGGGATACGCCGTATGAATAACGAGTCATTACAGCGGGATCTCTTCTTACTGGTCGGCTATCTGCTGACCAGCGCCCACGGCCTTTACGAAGAGCCGGCCGGATACGGTCCTTTTCGCCTGATGGATGCGGCCGGACGCCTTTTGGCTCTGATGAAAGCCCATGGTCTGGCCGACCCATTTTTGAACCAACTGGAGCAGGCCATCGAGGCCGAACGCTTCGGTAACAGCACCGACGAAGAACTGCACGCCACTTTGAACGAACTTACGATGCAATACACAGCAGAACTCAAAAAACGACTATCAACCCAGGAGGATAAAATATGAGCTGGCCCCAAAAAGAAGCCATCACCCAAGGGGTAATTGATATGCTCCGGGTAAACATGGAACTCAAGCCCGGTGAAACGCTGTTAGTAGCAACCGATGTACCCCGTACCAGCGACTGGCAAACGGAACGCCAGGCAAAATTGGCAGCCATGCTGGAACGAGCCGTCCTGGCCCGGCTGGTGGCCGACATTGCCACCGAGCATTTCGCCGATTGCACCGTCTCTTTTCTGCCCTTCCCGGCCACGGGAGGGCACGGCACCGAACCGGACGAAACGACCGCTACCCGGCTGAAAGAAGCGAATGTACTCATTGCCCTGACCACCTATTCCCTCTCACACACCAACGCCCGCGAAACAGCCACCAAAGCCGGGGTACGCGTGGCCAGTATGCCCGGCTTCGAAGCCCATATGTTCGAAGCCGGTGGCCCCATGGCCGTGGATTACCGGCAAGTCGCGGCTGGCTGCCGCACCTTCGCCGATTTACTGACCGCCGCCGATGAAGTTGTCGTCCGCACCGCCCATGGCACGGATTTGCGTTTTAGCTTAACCGGGCGCCCAGGTCAGGTAGACGACGGGCTTTACGGCACTAATCCGGAGAAATGGGGCAACCTCCCGGCCGGTGAGGCATTCGCCATCCCCCTGGAAGGGACCGGTGAAGGTAAACTGGTGGCTCCGGCCGGCTGGCATCCTAACCTGACCGAAGATATGACCTTACGCTTCGAAAAAGGGCGGGTCGTTGAACTGCTCGGCGGGGGAGCGGTCGGAGATCAAACTCGCCAGTTACTCAAGCTAGACCAGGACGACCCCGTTTATCAGGCCCGACGCAACCTGGCCGAGTTAGGCATCGGCACCAACCCCAACGCTCGCAAACCGGATAACATTCTGGAGGCTGAGAAGATCAAAGGCAGCGTTCACATCGCCATTGGCGACAACATTCACATGGGCGGACAGGTCGAGTCAGACTTACACCAAGACTTTGTGCAACCTCAAGCTGATCTGTTCCTGGATGGGCAGCCGGTGATTGTGGGGGGGGAGTGGAAAATAGGGGAGGATGGTTAGGCGTTTAAGGGCCAAACATCGACAATTTGTAACTACCATGTCATTCTGAACGAGCGCAGCGAGTGAAGAATCCCCAAGGTTCTGGTAAATACCCAAGGGGCACAGGGTAGTAGACCTCTTTTGGGCCAAAGTTTCGGAGATTCCTCGTCGCTGCGCTCCTCGGAATGACATGAGGGTAGGCAGTTACGACAATTTTTTGTCGATAATTGCCGAAGGTACTGTTTTCCAAGCTCAGTCTTGGAAAACACGTAACTGGACGTGTTCAAAATGGCCCTCTGCATCGATTAACACGACTGCCAGGAGGGAGGACTCAATTGGGGTAATCGCGGAATCGTCGCCCAGGGCCAGTTGCAAGTCGTACAGGCCGGCCGGGAGATCAATGCTGGCCAGGGGACAGAGACTTTCAATAATGGCCTTGGGCGTATCCATTTCAGAGGCAAAGGCAGGGGCTGGCGAACAAGCGACCCACTGCCGCTCCCCGCTGACGGCCGGTGCTCCCACCGGGTAAACGCCGGAGGTGGGAGCCAGGCCCACCAGGAGCTGCCGTTGGCCTGGCCTTAGATTTTGCCAAAACAGGGTCAGTTGGCCGTCCGACAGATTATAGCCAAAGGCTGTCAGCACACCGGCCAGATGGTTGGCCTTCCGGTCAACCTGATGTTGGATGGGATTACGATAAATCAAGACGTAATCCAGCCCGTGCAACGTCACGCGGTGCACCGGGGCATGGTGCCGGGCAAAATAATGCCATTGCTCCGGCCAGGCCAACTGGCGCTGGACCAGGTTGTAGTAATAAACCATGTAATCGGCCCGCATAATACCGCCCAGGCTACTATTCAAACAGGATACTTTGCCCACAAAAAAGGGCTGAAGCATACTGCAAAACCGTTCGGTGACTACCTGCAAAGACTCGGCCTCCGGTTGTTCATTCAGGTAGGCTGCGGCCTCGTTTAGCCCCTCACCCCAACCGAGGATGGTCATCAACCGGGCTGCCCCGGGCACACCGCCAAACAGGGGATTATGGTAGGTGAGATAATAGGGATAATGGCTGACCACCAGCCAGCCCTGCACCAGCAGAATGATACTGCTCAACAGCAACACCCCCCGGTAGCGAACAGGGCCAGGATTAAACCAACGTCTGTCCAGCCACCAGAGCAACCCCAAGGCCACAAACACGTCAATTACCGGAAAAGCGGGCAAAAAATAGCGCACCATCTTTTTGTTTGAAACGGCCACAAACAGCCAAAACAAGGCCACAAAAAGGAGCAAGGCCACCTCAACCGGGTGGGCAATCGCCTGTTGCTTTAAGAGTCTCAAAGATAAAAGTCGCTGCCGGGCCAGGGACCATCCTGCCGCTATCAGGACACTCAGTAGCCCTAAAATTTCCAGGGGTGTGGCCCGCAGTAACCAGCCCACGAGGCAAAAGAACGGGCCGGGGTCCGTTGATACCTCTCCCCAAAAATAATGGGTGTGCCCTTCCTGGGCCAGGGCGGTGCTGGCCCCAAAGATAACCCGAATGACTTCCCCAGGCATGATCCACATCGCCGGGAAAAAAGCGGCAAAAGTCAACCCGGCGATCACCCCCCATAAGACCCCCTCGGCTCCCAATCGCCACAACGTTGGCCAGGCAAAAATGTTTGCCGTGCCGTGCGGCCGCTGTTGCCAGCGATAATACAAGGTCCAGCCGGCCAGGACGGCCACATAGGGAGGCATAAACCAACTGGTCTGCTTACTCAGCAAGGCCAAACCACCCAGTACGGCCGAGCCAATCAACCAATACCACCGCCAGCCTCGCAGCCAGTAACCGGCCAGGGCCAACAAGGAGAGTACCATGAAAGTGGCCACCAAAGCATCGTGATGCAGCACCCGCGACAGGGCAATGTGAAAGGGATGCCAGGCCACCAGTAAGGCCGCTATGATGGCCACCGGTTTGGTAAACAATCTTCGCAATAGTCCATAGAAAAAGGGCACAAACAAGGCCCCAACGATGACCAGGGGCAGCCGGGTCGGGGCAATGATGGCCGGGTCTAAAGCGTATATGGGCAGTGTCTGCAGAAAGGTGTGCCAATCAACGCCAGTTAGAGAAGTTGTTTGCCAATAATGAAGCAGCAATCCCAGGCTACCGGCCCACATGGTGGTCACCCCCGGATAGCCAATCTGTAAGGTACAGCCCAGCCCCTGAGTAGCAAACTCCCGTCCCCACTGGACCGGGGGACATTCCTGATGGGCAAAGAAGAGGCCACTGACAAACCAGCGCGAACGATTAATCCAACGCGACTCGTCGAAGGTGATAAACTGGCCCAAGGTCGGTATCCGCACCATCAGGGCCAGCACAAAAAGGCTAACCGGTATCGCCCAACGCCTGGCAAGAGTTGACTTATGCTTATTCATGTCCCCTTAATTCCTTATGCCTCAAATAAATCTGCCCCAGGGGTAGCTGAGGCGTCCCTATGCCTCAGCCAGGGCTGTTCAGTGCTACGGTTATGTCATTGCGAGCCGTCCCGGACGGCGAAGCAATCCCCACGTTGCAGGCAGGAGATTGCTTCGTCCACTTCGCTTCCTCGCAATGACACGCGTAGAATCTTTAGAACTGAACAGCCCTGATGCCTCAGCGGTGGCATAGGGATGCCATCTACTTAGAAGCCTGGAACGCCTCCTCTCAAATCGAAAGCTGTTGATTGACAAAAATCAAAGTTAGCAGTAAGATTTGGTAAATTCGTCATACAACCATACAAATTTTTGCCGGGCTAAAATGCTCAAACGTAGCCCCTCTCTAACCGAACAGGCCAAGTCCCACATCAAACAGCGGATCATGAACCACGAGTTTGAAGATGGACGGATTCCCTCCGAAACGGACCTGGCCAATGAGTTAGGCGTCAGTCGCACCACCATTCGCGACGCACTCAGCCGGCTGGAGTTGGAGGGGGTCATTTATCGCAAACAGGGCGCGGGCACCTTTATCAACGAGGCCGGTTTACAAATCAAAAGCCGGCTGGAGGAAATCTGGTGCTACGAAGCCGTGCTGGAAGCACACGGCTACACCCCTTCGACCCGCATCATCAGCGTGGCAGAACAACCGGCCATGGCTCAAATTGCCACAGACCTGACCCTTAACCTGAACGACAAGTTGCTGGTGGTGCAAAAATTATTCCTGGCCGATGGCCAGCCGGTTATTCTAAGCGTCAATCATATTCCGGTCAAAATCATCGAGCTGACTTATACCAATGACGATTTTCACCAGCCGATATACCGGTTTCTATCAAAATTCTGCCAGCAGCACCTGGTCTATTATTTGAGCGAGATTGTGCCACTTATCGCTCCCCCCTGGTTAATTAATACCTTGAATCTGCCACAACACAAAACCGCCCTACTCTCTTTTGAAGAGGTCGGCTACAATCAGGATAACCAGCCTATCATCAAGGCTTACTCTTATTTTCGAGATGATCTGCTGCGGCTGCGGCTCATTCGGAGGGGCGCAGCATGAAAAGCAAGTCGTGAAACGTGAAACGTGTTGCGTGTTGCGTGTTGCCTAAAATTGACGCAAGGCGCAATGCGCAATCGCACGTAGAGCAAATATTAACCCTAGAACTTTCA
Source organism: Anaerolineae bacterium (assembly GCA_034409055.1). Taxonomy (GTDB): domain Bacteria; phylum Chloroflexota; class Anaerolineae; order 4572-78; family J111; genus DAOUMU01. The sequence continues at coordinate 2,480 of DAOUMU010000219.1, read as the reverse complement.
AACTATTATTCAGGAGGTATACCAATGCGAAGCTTTGCCGGTAGAGACATTCTTTCGCTCAAAGATTTTGAGCGCCACGAGTTCTTTCGAGTGTTTGAGGTGGCCGATCGATTAAAGCCTCACGCTTACAATCGACAGAACACGGATTTATTGAAACACAAAACCCTACTGACCGCTTTCTATCAGCCCAGTACGCGGACTCGTCTGGCCACCGAAGCGGCCATGCATCGCCTGGGGGGGCACGTTCTTGGCTTTTCCGATGCCAAAATGACCCGGGCCGGCGACTTTTACCAGGAATCGATCAAAGACACGTTCCACATGCTGGAATACTACGGCGACGTCATCGCCATCCGGCATTTCCAACAGGGTGCCCCGCACGAGGCCGCCAAATGGTCCTCTGTGCCGATCATCAACTGCGGTGATGGCTGGGGCGAACACCCGACCCAGGTTTTGACCGACCTCTACACCATTAACGGCGAATTGGGGCGCCTGGATGGCCTCAAGTACCTGCTGGTGGGCGATATGCGCATGCGCACTATGCACTCCATCCTGTATGCCCTGTCCCAATTCGACGCCGAAGCCTATGTCGTTTCCCCACCGGAAATGTCTTTGCTGCCCGAATTCGAGGCAGAACTGAAAGAGTTGGGCACCAGGTACATCGTGGCCGAAACCGCCGAAGAAGTCATCGACAAAGTCGACGTTATCTACATGGAACCGGTGGTCCAGCCTGACTACACCAAGGCCCGCGAGGAAGTTAAGGAAGACAAAGGCTTAACTCCCGCCGCCTACAAAATCACCCGCGACCTGCTCCGCGATAAGGCTAAAAGCAGTGCCATTATCTTGCACTCCCTGCCCCGCCAGGATGAACTGCCCACCGACGTGGATCAAACCCGGCACCAACGCTACTGGGTCGAAGCCTTTAATGGCGTGGTCATGCGGATGGCCCTGCTGGCCCTGGTGCTGGGCGCAGTCGAATAGGCGATGTTAGATAAGTAAGGAGGCTACTATGCAAACAGATCTACGCGGACGTGACATGATCACGACCCAGGAATGGACCAAAGAAGAGATCGACACCTTAATCGACGTTGCTTTCGATCTGAAACGGAAGAGAGCCCTGGGCCAGCCGCACGCCTACCTGCGTGACAAGGTCCTGGCCATGCTTTTCTTCTTTTCCAGCACCCGCACCCGGGCTTCCTTTGAGGCCGGCATGGCCCAGTTAGGGGGGCACGCCCAGTTCCTCGAAAGTCGGGTAACCCAAATCGCCCACGGTGATACGGCCAAAGAAATCGGCGAGATTTTGGGGCGCTACAACGATGGCATTGCCATCCGCCACGTGGATTGGGGCATCGGCAACCAGTACCTGCGTTGGGTGGCTGAGGCCAGCCGGGTGCCGGTGCTGAACATGCAGTGTGAAATCTACCACCCCCACCAGATCCTGGCTGATTTGATGACCATCATCGAAAAGAAGGGGGAGCCACGTGGCCAGACCATCACCGTCAGTTGGGCCTACGCGGCCAGCTACCAAAAGCCCCTCAGCGTGCCCCAGAGCCTGATTCTGTTGATGACTCGCTATGGCATGAACGTGCGCCTGGTTCATCCGCCCGAGTTCAAATTGATGCCCGATATTGTCGAGCAGGCCAAAGAGGATGCCCGCCAGCACAAGGGACATTTTGAAATGATGGATGATTTCGAAGCGGGCATTAAAGGCTCCGACGTCGTTTACGCCAAGAGCTGGGGGGCCATGCTGACCACGACCGACGATGCCGAGAGCGCCAAAATCGCCGAAAAGTATCAGGGCTGGATCACCGACGAGCGCCGGATGGCCATGGCCAACGAAGATGCCATTTACATGCATCCTTTACCGGCCGACCGGAACATCGAAGTGACCGATGGCGTCATCGACGGTCCCCATTCTGTCGTCTTTGACGAGGCTGAAAATCGCCTACACGCCCAAAAAGCGGTGATGGCTCTAACGATGCGTTAACAAAGTAGCAGAGTAGCAAGGTAGCAAGTAGCAAGGTAGCAAGTAGCAAGATACAAAAGAGCAAAGGGCTTTAGAAGAAAATAATATACCCATTCTGCTCGGCTTGGATTGCCAAATCCAAGCCCCATTGATTACCCAACATTGGAAATCAGAATCCAGGTTTTTCGCTTGCTAAGGCATTTTTGGTGCTCTAGAATGCTCAAAAAGCAACGATTAGCTTGGTTTAGACGACAAAAAACCTGGTTTCTCTTCCCGTGTCGGGTAGTGAATGAGAACCGGAAAGCCCCACTGCCACCCTGTTATCTTGCTATCCTGCTACCCTGTAACCTTGCTACCCTGCAACTCTGTAACCTTGCTACCCTGCAACCTGAACACGGAGGCAGGGCAATCGTAGTTGTTATGTCAAACTAGTCAGGATTTCGAGCAAATATTTGTTATCCCAGCCGGCTCTGAGACGTTTGGTTTGAGTGCCCCGTTTATCGGTTTCTTCGTGGCG
>DAOUMU010000218.1:0-31420 GCA_034409055.1 Anaerolineae bacterium | reverse complement strand
GTGCATGGATGTCTCTTTTTAGTAGATAATGAATTTCTATTTTCAAACTGAGTGAAAGGTTACCTATCGTATCATCTTCAAATTTGTTGGTGACGTAGGGGCGAGGCAAGTCGGAATGGCAGTGATCGAAGCAAACAAGCCACACTCCGACTTGCCTCGCCCTTACTTTTGGAGAGGATACTACCCATCAACCAACAAACAAGCCGCTTCATGATCATTGCTGGTCTGAGTGAGCATTGGATCAACTTGGGAGCAGCGCTCAAAAGCCACGGGACAGCGCGGATGGAAGCGGCAGCCTGCGGGCAGGTCAATCGGGTTGGGTGGGTCGCCTTCCAAAATGATGTGCTTACGTCGTTGGCGGGGATTGGGCACCGGTATCACCGATAGAAGCGCTTTAGTATAGGGATGGGTGGGGTCGGTCAGCACCGCTTGTGTCGAACCGACTTCCACAATCCGCCCCAGGTACATCACGGCCACCCGGTCGGCAAAGTAAGCAGCGGTAGCCAGGTCGTGGGTGATAAAGATAATCGAAATGCCGCGTTGGGCGCGCAGGTCAGCCAACAGATTCAGAATTTCGGCCCGGATGCTGACATCGAGCATGGAAACCGGTTCATCCGCCAGGAGAACGACTGGCTCCAGGACCAATGCCCCGGCAATGACCACCCGCTGTCGCTGCCCGCCGGAAAGTTCGTGCGGGCGACGGTGGATAAAGCTATCGGCCGGTTTCAGCCCGGCATTTTCCAGGGCTTGCTTGGCCCGTTCCAGGCGTTCTACCCGGCTACGGACGAGGCTATGGACCAATAGCGGCTCGGACACCAGTTCGCCGATGGTCATCAGGGGGTTCAGCGACTCGTATGGATCTTGAAAAATCATCTGGATGTGACGGCGCATTTCTTTCAACCCGGCTGCCGGCAGGTGGGTGATATCCTGACCTTCAAAGATAATTCGGCCAGAAGTTGCTTTCTCCAGGCCCAGCAAGGTCAGGATCAGGGTGGATTTACCACAACCACTCTCACCTACCAGGGCCAACACCTCGCCCCGTCCCAGGTCAAAACTGACATCGTCAACCGCATACACCTGTCTGCCAGTTCTGGGCCAGAGTCCGGTTCGGCCCACTGGAAAATATTTACACAAATTTTGTATCTGGAGAATTGGCCCGTCACTCATCATTGATTTTTAATCCCTGTCCAACTCCACCAAACAGCAACTGGCGTAATGTGGGGTTTTATTTTTGGTCTGGCCCTGGCTCAACAAGTAAGGAGATGGCTGGGCAGTGTAACACCGGTCAAAAACGAGGGGGCAGCGAGGGGCAAAGCGGCAACCCGGCGGCAAAGCGTCAAGACGGGGCGGATAGCCAGGGATAGATGCCAACCTATCGCCAAGATTTGACACGTCGGGGAAAGCCTTAAGCAACTCCTGGGTGTAGGGATGTTGAGGGTGATTATAAATTGTGTCCACGTCGGCATATTCAGCCACCACTCCACCGTACATTACCAGTACGGTGTCACAGATTTCAGCCACCACGCCCAGGTCATGGGTGATAAACAGAACGGCCACGCCCAGTTTCTCCCGCAACTTGCTCAATAGTTGCAGGATCTGAGCCTGGATCATCACGTCCAGAGCCGTCGTCGGCTCGTCGGCAATCACGATTTGGGGGGTGCAGGCCAAGGCCATGGCAATCATAACCCGCTGGCGCATCCCACCTGAGAATTGGTGCGGGTATTGCCTTTTACGCTCCGGGTTGATACCAACCATATCCAGCAGTTCAGAGACACGCACCTCAACCTGGGTTCTGTCATTAATCGGGTAATGCTGCCAGATGGCCTCGGCAATCTGGTCTCCCACCCGGCGGACCGGATTGAGGGCGTTCATCGCGCCCTGGAATATCATGGAGATATTCTTCCAGCGGACATCGGCCATTTCTAGTTCGGTCAAATCCAGCAAATCCTGGCCCTGGAAAATGATTTGACCATTGACGATGCGCCCCGCCGCGGCTAGCAAGCGCATCAGACTGAGCATCAGGGTTGTTTTGCCACAACCACTCTCACCCACCACCCCCAGTATCTCGCCTTCGCGCAGAGTGAAGCTGACATTTTCCAGGGCACGAGCCGGTAGCTGGTCGGGACTGACGAAGTCAACAGACAGGTTGCGGACCTCAAGCAAGAGGGGCGAGTCGGTCAAGTTGAGCATTGAAATATCCTTCTATTGTCATCTTACTTTCCACCCGGCGCGGGCATAGACGCGGTGGTGGTTGTAAGCTTGGGTCGGGCCACCATTTTTGGCCCCACCGAGAGATGGTGCAACTCCAGGCGGGGGTTAAACACGCGCTCCAACCCATTCCCCAACAAGGTCAGGCCGAGGGCAACCCAGGCGATAGACACCCCCGGGGGGACTAAGGCCCACCAGGCCCCGGCGCTCATCCCGCCTCGACTAAAGGCAAACTGGAGCATCTGGCCCCAACTCAGGCGGGTCGGATCACCCAGCCCCAGAAAAGCGAGGGTGGCCTCGTAGAGAATGATACCGGAGATGACCAGCACGGCGTTGACCACCATCAACGGAAAGACCAGGGGAAAGATATGCCGGTGAATAATGTACAGGTTGCCGGCCCCAATGGCCCGGGCCCGCTGCACAAATTTGCGCTCCTTGACCGACAGGGTTTGCGAACGAACGACACGAGCCGTACCGGTCCAACTCAGGATGCCAACTACCACAATAATCACCCATAGCTTGCGGCCGAGCAAGGCAATTAAAATGATCATCAGAGGCAGGTCCGGAATCACCAGTAGAATATCGGTCAAACGCATAAGGATGTTTTCGACCCGTCCCCCATAGAATCCGGCTACAATACCGATCGTCCCGCCGATGACCAGGGTGATAAATGAAGCAAAAAAGCCGACCGTCAGCGACACCCGCGAGCCATAGATCAGATTGGTCAAGACATCCTTGCCTGCGTCGTCGGTCCCCAGCCAGTGGGCCGAGCTGGGCGGGGCATAAATATTGTCAATCGTCACCCGAACTGCTTCAGTAGGATCATAAGGGGCTAACACTGGCGCAAATACAGCCACGGCAATAGCTACCAACAGCATGGCCAGACCAATCAGCCCCATTTGCTGGTGTTTAAAATCGCGCCAGAATGTCTTGAGATCCTCCATGATCAACCTCCATTGATCGCGACAAACGACGAAGGACTGAAAAACCGGGGCAAATTGCTCATCATTCGTCGTTCGTTTTTAGTCATTTGTCCCCTTATCCGGTCTGAATACGCGGATCCAGATAGGAATAGAGTAAATCGGCGATCAGATTGGCAAAGATAACGCTGATGGCCAGGAGCAGAAAAGCCCCCTGCATCACCGGGTAATCTTGCCGGGCTACCGCTTCAACCACGGCCTGGCCCAGGCCAGGCCAGGAAAAAACGGCTTCAATTTGAATCGCCCCAGCCACAGTTAAACCCAGGTTCAGGGCAACGATGGTGACTGTCGGCAGCATAGCGTTACGCAAGGCGTGATCCCGCAGAATCTGAAAGGTATTTAGCCCCTTGGCTTTGGCCGTTAGAATATAATCTTCCGAGAATATATCCAGGACGGCGCTACGCATAAACAGGGTGTATTCCCCAGCATAAATGATGGTATAGGTCAACGTAGGCAGGATCAGGTGACGACCAATATCGAGCCATCTTTCTGAAAGATTATTGTAGCTGGTCCCTATCGTAAATTTGCCCCCAATCGGCAGGCCAAAATGGCTACTCCCGATAAACAGCAAGATAATGCCAAACCAGAAGGTTGGCAGGGACCAGGTAATCAGGCCGCCAATCAGAACGGTGTAATCAATGACCGTGCGTGATTTCCAGGCGGCAACCAGCCCCGACAGTACACCAAAAATGATGGACAAAATTGTACCGGCACCAATTAGTAGCACTGTATTCACCAGATTCTCGGTCAGGATATCGGCCACCGGCCGCTGGGTATGGAAACTGGTTCCCAAATCACCCCGCAACAGGTTCGTTACATACCGGAAAAATTGGGTATCCAGCGGATTGATCGTGCAATGACCAAAGCGCAGGGGGGTGAAAGTATCAATGCAGTTGATAATTGGCTTATCCAAGCCAAACCGGATCCGGATTGCTTCGACTGCTTCTTGCGTCAGACGCGGATCCCGCACCATCCGGGCCGGGTCACCAGGCAAGATACGAAACAGGAAAAAGTTAAGCACAATCACAAAACCAATCGTCAATAAAGCCCACCCAACTCTTTTGAGAACATATTGGTTCATGGTGCACTCCCGGGAAAACAATGAAACGTGATACATGGAAACTTCATGTACCACGTTTCATCTAGCTCAATCTAAAATTACTTGATCGGTTCGATGATGATGAGCGAGGTTGGGTCTTGCAGATACAGCTTGGGTGCATCGGTGATCCAACCCTTAAAGCGATCGGTACGGTAGGCTTGTACAGCCTGAGCATAGTAGGGAATAATGTAGACTACGTCATCGTGGACAATCTTCTGCATCTCCCAGACAATTTCACGGCGCTTTTCTCGGTCAAGTTCGACGGATTGTTGGGCATATAATTCATCATATTTGGGGTTTGAATAGCCAGTTTCACTGCTGCCGGTCGGGATTTCGTCGGTTGTCATCACGCTCAACAACAGACTTGGATCGGGATCGGAGCCCCAACCCCAAATCATGACGTCAAAATCAAAAGTAGGACAACAAACCGCAGTCAGAGCGTCCGGATCAAGAGCCTGCGGTTCAAGCTTAACCCCAACCTGTCCCCAAGTATCGCCCAACAACTCGGCCAACCGTGGGGCTGTGCTAATATCGTTGGGCCAGTACAGACGAAAGATCAGCGGCTGACCCCCATCGGGCATTTCACGAACGCCGTCACCGTCTGTATCGACATAGCCCGCGTCGTCGAGAATCTGGTTAGCTTTATCAAGGTCGAAGGCATAATCTTCAAGGGCATCGTTATACCATATACCCAGGCCATCGGGGATGAGGGTTCGGCCCTCCGCACCCAACCCCAGTAGGGCCACGTCAATAATGTTCTGCTTGTCGGTAGCGTGGGCCAGGGCCAGGCGGAGGTTACGGTCACGCAGGGCGGGATGTCCAGAACAAATACCGTCGTCAGGTGGGCAGTTTTCGGACGCAGTCTGGTTGAAAATGATGTCTCGTACCTCTGGCGCCAGAGGCGCACCAATCGCCAAAGCAACATTCTCGGTATTGCGCAGCTTGGGTACAGCAGTGTTGGGCATTTCAGTAATCATATCGACCTGACCGGTGATAATGGCCTGCACTAAGGCATCCGGGTTGCCGAACGTTTGGAAAATCACTTCATCGACCTTAGGCGGGGTCAGAAAATGCTCTTTGTTGGCCGCCAGGCGAGTAAATTCATTCTGTTTGTACTCCACTAACTTAAACGGTCCGCTACCGATCATCTCCGGATTTTCAAATTCAGCCGCGGCCGAACCCTCGGTATACTGGGACCAGATGTGTTCGGGCAGCACATAGAGATAAATGAGTTGGCTTTCGATATTGGGAATGGGTTCCGATAACGTCAGCACGACCGTATTGTCATCAGGGGCTTCGGCGCTCACAAAATAGCCGGTATAACTGTTCAGATAGGGAAAATCTTCATGGGCCTGGTAGAAATTGTAAGAAAAGGCAATGTCTTTAGCGGTGAGAGGTTCACCATCGTGAAACTTAATGCCTGGGCGAATTTTGAAGGTCCAGACGGTGCCATCGTCAGACATTTCCGCGCTTTCAGCCAAAGAAAGGGTGAAACTGCCGTCAAGTTGAAGATCATACATTGAGTCGTAAACGACTTCAAACAGGTCATATGCTTCGGCTAAAATCGCTGTACCGGGATTGAGGGTATCAGGGCTGCCATTGATGCCGATACGCACGACGCCTCCGGTGGCTCCGCCGGTTTCGGCGGGGGCTTCGGCCTGTTCACCCTGGATAACTTCGCTGGGGGCAGACTCCGCTGGCTCGGACTCGGCCGGGGCGGCTGGTTGGGCGACTCCCTCGCAGGCAGCCACCAGCAGCGCCACTACGACCAGGATAGAGAACAGATACCATTTTCTTACCAAAAACATCACAAACTCTCCTTTACGAATAGCTAATTTTGGCCCCACCTCGTCGTTCTGGCGGAGCCGATACGCTCGATACATATAAGCCCTACTGTTCCCAATATCCCATAGGTATGCTCGGGAACAGATCCAAGAGTAAGCCGGAAAGGCTCATAACTACCCATTTGTAGGGTTTTACACCACCTCCTCCCAACACCATACAACCTTGTCAGTTTTAGGATACGGCTAGCAACGGATTTCATACATCAAAAATAAAAATCCGTGATTGTGATATCTGTATGCTATTCGCTTCTGGCGATCAGGTGTGAAGCAAGAGAGAAGTATGCCAGCAGCCTGTGAACCAATTCAGGTATAAACCCCTTAGCCAAACAGACTAATTAGTGTCCAAGCTTTATTGAGAACTATTTCGACCGTGGATAATTTTTAGCCTGGAACTAACGAGCGTAATGATAACTGGTCTACATTAAACTCAGGGCGCGATAACCGTTTGACTAAGGAGCATATGGCTGCTTTAAGAGGAAAATAAGAAGGGCAGCACATCACCCTAAGTTCAAGGACCAGTTATTTGAGTGTCACAAATGATAATAGATATGCTACGGATTGTCAATATCCAGGCTTTTAGATATCCCCGTTCCATTTGCCTGAGTGGCTACGGTTGTGTTAGAGTGAGGAATAAAAATTGCCGCCGCTACCACTTTGCAGTCGCGGCTTATCCCATACAAAATATAGGGGTTTGACGTGAACACTGAAATTTCCCCATTGCATTCGACACCCCCACCCTTGATTAAGGTGGTCGGCTCCCATCGTGAAATGGGACGCCAGATTGGGCAAGCCTGCGCGACGCAGGTTCGCCACAGCATCGAAAATGCGCGTGTTCTGCTGGATAAAGCCTATGAAAAACTGGAGTTAACCTGGGCCGGGGCTCAAATCCAAAGCCGCAAGTATATACCCTTTGTCCAGGAGCGCTATCCCCAATATGTGGAGGAACTCATGGGAATTGCCGAGGGGGCTGATGTTTCTTTTGATGACATTGCCACCATCAACGCTATGGAAGCTGTTACCGTAGACGCGCTGCACCTGACCAAATGTACCAGTCTGGCTGTTAACGAGGTTCACACGGCTGACGGGCACGTTCTCATTGCCCACAATGAAGATTGGGTACCCGAGGATGAATCAGACGTTTTTATCGTCCACGCCATGCCCGATGATGAACCGCCCTTCCTGGCGATGACTTACGGTGGCCTGTTACCCAATATCGGCTTTAATGCGGCTGGTATTACCCAATGTTGTGACTCGGTCTACCCCAGCGATTGCCGCATCGGCATCCCGCGCCTGGTAGCCTCCCGCGCCGTTTTAGGGGCTCGCACACCCGCCGCAGCCATTCGCCATATGCTCGTAGCCCAGCGGGCAGCCGGTTATAATCACCTGCTGGCCCACGAAAGCGGCGAACTGTACAATGTAGAAGTGTCGGCCCGTCATTTTGCTATCCTCTACGCCGAGGACGGCTACCTGGCTCATACTAACCATTACCTCGACTTTGCTATGCAAGCCATAGAAGACGAGCCGGATGAACTGATCAGTTCCCGGGTGCGCTACTTCCGGGCCTTGCGCTTACTCAAACAAACTTCTTCCCATACCATCAAATCCTTACAGACCATCCAGCGGGATCATGTCAATTATCCCGACTCTATCTGTAACCACGCCATAGATTATACTGACCCACTAGACCGGGAGAAAACGATTAATGCCCAGGTCATTGACCTGACCGCCCGGGTGATGCACCTGGCCTGGGGTAACCCCTGTCAGAATCCGTATCACACTTATCATCTCGATATTTAAGGGAAATGCCAGAGCACGGGCTGAATTACGACGCCCACCTCGGTTCATCTCCCTCAGTTACAGATACTAATGAGCCTGTCACACTATGGAAAAATCAACCGGTACGACCCTATACGGGGTAGAAATCCGTTACAATGTCCAGATTCCGGTGCGTGATGGCCTGACCCTATCCGCCAATCTATTTATGCCTGTTTCTCGCGAATCGGATGAGAAGTTTCCAGTCATTCTGGAGATGATTCCCTACCGTAAAGGCGACTGGCGCTATCGGGCCGATCACCAGTGGATGACTTACCTGGCCCAGCGCGGCTACGTTGGCTGCCGGCTCGATATCCGCGGCACCGGTAACAGTCCCGGTATCGCTCTGGATGAATATACCCCGACCGAAACCCGGGACGGCTACGACGCAGTCGAGTGGCTGGCTGCCCAGCCCTGGTGTAACGGCAACGTGGGTATGTGGGGCATCAGTTACGGCGGCTTTACCGCCATCCAGGTGGCAACGCTCCGCCCACCCAGCCTCAAGGCCATCGTCCCTATATATGCCACCGACGACCGCTACACCGACGATGTACACTACCTGGGCGGTTGCCTGACCGGTAGCGAACTGGCCCAATATGCTGTCAGCCAGATTGGTATGAACGCTATGCCGCCTCCCCTCAAATATACCCGAGGCAACTGGGCCGCCCAGTGGAAGGTTCGCCTGGAGCAAACCCCACCCTGGCTCATCGAATGGCTGAGCCAGCAGACCGACGGTCCCTACTGGCGGACCGGTTCCCTGGCTCCCGACTACGGCCGGATTACCTGCGCCATTTTCCACATCGGCGGCTGGGCCGACGGCTATACCAATGCCGTGCTGCGTATGCAGGAAAAGTGCATCAACGCACCCCGCAAGGCTCTTATTGGCCCGTGGGTCCACGCCACGCCCGACAGTGCCTACCCCGGCCCCAACATCGACTGGTTGCACGAGATGGTCCGTTTTTTTGACTACTGGCTGAAAGGTATCGATAACGGAGTGATGGACGAGCCGGTGCTGACCATCTTCCGGCAGGAGTACACGCCACCGGAACCTTTTCCCCAAAAAGTGAACGGCGTCTGGTACAGCGAGGCCGCCTATCCCATCGAACGCACCCAGCCCCTCATCCTCTACCTTGGCGACGGCACCCTGCTGCCCGAATCACAATTCACAATTCAAAACTCGAAACCCAAAATTGATACCTATCCCCACCGGCCTACCCTGGGTACGAAGGCCAGTCTGTGTTGGGGTGGGGGCGTCGCTCCTAACGGCCTGGCCCGTAACCTGTGCCCGGACGAAGCCTTGAGCCTGACTTTCACCAGCGTGCCTCTTGACGAGCCACTGGACCTGATCGGCTTCCCGGAAGCTATTTTGCATCTAAGTTCCACCGCTCCGGTGGCTCACGTGATCGTCCGCCTGACAGACGTGGCACCCGACAACACCTCGGCCCTCGTCAGCACCGGCATCCTCAACCTGACCCATCGCCACGGCCACACCAACCCCCAGCCGCTCAAGCCCAATGAGATCTATGAGGTGCGAGTCCAACTCAAGGCCGTCGGCTATCGTTTTCTGGCCGGACATCGGCTTCGCCTGAGTATAGCCAGCGCCTACTGGCCGGTCATCTGGCCCTCACCCTATCCCGCCGATAATACCCTGCATCGCGGCCCGACCTACCCCTCCCGCCTGGTTTTGCCGGTGGTGCCACCTGGCGATCAGGTTCCGACACCGCCCCGGTTCAAAACCACAGCTTCAGAGTTGATCCAGATTGGCAGTGGCTATGAGGAGTCACCCACCTGGCAAATTATCGAAGACGTCATCAAGCAGAGCGTTACGGTCAAAGTTTATGGCGGCGATACCTCCATCCTACCGGGCGACTCCCGTCTGTTCACCTCTGAACTGTTGGAGATGACCGCCTACCACCACGACCCGGCCCGAACCCAACTGTATAATGAGATCATCTACCAGCTTGAAGAGTACGGCTATGAGATTTACATCCGCAGCACCGGGGCTATTCGCAGCACCGAAACCGACCTACATGTGGACATCCAACTGCTGGTGACCCTCAACGGTAATCCGTTCTTTCAAAAGTCCTGGTTGGAGAGTATCCCGCGTCAATGGCTGTAGAGAATGAGGATCAAAACCGAATTTCCCCACTCTATTCGGGAGATTGAAAACACCTGGATTCCAATGTCAGATAGGACACGCCTGGCGGCCAGAATATGGCTGCCGGAGGACGCCGAGAAAAACCCGGTGCCGGCCATTCTGGAATACCTGCCTTATCGCAAAAATGACTTCACCGCCCTACGCGACTCGATCCGCCATCCCTATTTTGCCGGGCACGGTTACGCCTCCATCCGGGTAGACATGCGCGGCAGCGGCGACTCCGACGGTATCCTCTACGATGAGTATCTGCCGCAGGAGCAGAACGATGCCCTGGAGGTGCTGGCCTGGCTGGCCGACCAGCCCTGGTGCACCGGCGACGCGGGTATGATCGGCATCTCCTGGGGTGGCTTCAATGGATTACAGGTCGCTGCCCGGCGACCGTCCCAACTCAAAGCAGTCATCAGCCTGTGCTCCACCGACGACCGCTACGCCGACGACGTCCATTATATGGGCGGCTGTGTCCTGGCCTACGACATGCTGCCCTGGGCCTCGATTATGCTGGCCTACAATGCCCTGCCACCCGATCCCCGGTTTGTGGGTGAGCGTTGGCGCGGGATGTGGCTGGAGCGGATGGATAAGACCCCGGCCTACGTTGAAACCTGGCTCAGCCACCAACGGCGAGACGCCTACTGGCAGCACGGTTCCGTCTGTGAGAATTACGCCGACATCACCTGCCCGGTCTACTTGGTGGGGGGTTGGGCAGATGGCTATACCAATGCCATCCCCCGCCTGCTGACAGGTTTGTCCGGACCGCGCAAAGGACTAATTGGCCCCTGGTCCCACAACTACCCAGAGCGGGGCAGTCCCGGCCCGGCCATCGGCTTTTTGCAGGAGTGTCTACGCTGGTGGGATTACTGGCTCAAAGGTATTGACACCGGTATTATGGACGAGCCCATGCTACGAGTTTGGATGCAGGAGAGTGTACCGCCAAGCACCCACTATGTCACCCGGCCAGGGCGTTGGATAGCCGAGGCATCCTGGCCTTCCCCCAACATCGTCCCGCAGATTTACTGGCTGAACGAGTACATTCTCGATCATACGCCGGCAACTGAGAGGCAACTCGAAATCTATGGGTCTAAGACCACCGGACTTCAGGCCGGGGTATGGTGTCCCTATGGCCGGCCAGGAGACATGCCTGCCGACCAGCGCCCCGACGACAGTCTCTCGCTCTGTTTCACCTCAGCCCCACTTGAGGCTCCGATGGAAATATTGGGTTTCCCAGAAGTCACTCTCACCGTTGTGGTGGACCGGCCCAACGCTCTGCTCGCTGTGCGTCTGTGCGATGTGGCTCCGGGGGGTGCTTCCACCCTGGTCAGTTGGGGTTTACTCAACCTGACCCACCGGGATAGTCACGAGCAACCGGCGCCCCTGAAACCAGGCCAACCTTGCCGGGTAATGGTCCGGCTTAATGCCATTGCCTACACCCTGCCGGTCGGACACCGCTGGCGCGTCGCCGTATCCCCCACCTACTGGCCCCATGCTTGGCCATCGCCTGAATCGGTGACACTGACCATCTTTACCGGCCAGGGCAGCCAGTTGATTCTGCCGGTACGAGCGTCACCAGCCCAAGGTGCAGACCTGACCCCATTCGCTCCTCCGGAAGGGACAGCCTTGCTGCCTCACGAAGTTCTTCGCTCCGAGACGCGCCGACGGACGATTGAGCGTGACACAATTCACGGGTCAGTTCAACTGGTCGATCATTCAGATGACGGTTGCTGTCGATTGCTGGCAAACGGGCTTGAATTCGAGGCAATTAACACGGATACCTACACCGTCATCGAGGGGGAGCCCCTGTCTGCCCAGGTCCGTTGTGACCGCACCATCAAAATTGGACGAGAGAACTGGCGGATTCGAATCGAGACATCCAGCCTGATGTCGGCGGATGCTGACCAATTCTATGTCACAAATGTCCTCAATGCCTATGAGGACCACACCCGAGTTTTTAGCAAGACCTGGACCTTTACGGTTCCACGCGACTTAGTCTGAGTCCGTCTCGGTTCATCTTTGCCGTATTATGCACCCCGTCCTAAAATCGTAACTGCCTACCCTCATGTCATTCCGAGGAGCGGAGTACCCAAAGGGCATAAACGACGAGGAATCTCCGAAACTTTGGCTCAAAAGAGGTCTACTTTTACCAAAACTTTGGGGATTCTTCACCTGTTCAGAATGACATGGCAGGTAGTTACCTAAAATCTAAAAATAGGACTGTAACTTCCCTCTGCGCCGTATATCCACTGTGGCACAATGAAAGCCGCCCGCAATCGTTTCAAAGTTGTAGAACTTACAGGGAATGGGTTTAAATCCCCAATCCTTGAGGGCTTTGATCAACGTATCCTCGCCTTTGGCCACAATCACCCGTTCTTCATCCAGCATCAACACATTCATACTAATCCAACGGCTGCTATTGTACATCGGGTGGCTCTCCGGCATTAACGGTTCAGGACAGACCAGGATATCCCAGCCACTCTTTTTGAACATGTCCGGCACTTTCTTGATCCGTTCGGGGTTGATCAAGAGCTTGCCCGGAGCCAGCGGGTAAAAAGTGGCATCAATGTGCATAGGGTGGGTGTCATACACCTCCAGCTCGTGCACCCGATACGCATCGCCCAGGTGTCGCTGCAGCCACTCGATGCCAAAACGATTGCAACAACTGCTCTGGGCTATAAAAATATCCCGGCCACATTTGATGGCATCCGCCGCATCAAACAGGGGCTCGAATTCAGTCAGAATGGTACGCATAGGCTCGCCCTCTTCGGGCGCAACAAAGCCCTCAACGTAGCTTTGGCCACTCAGTTGGGGACGGGGTGCCGAAACCCACCTGGCCCCTTTTTTGAAATACTCTTTACACAGGTCTTTGTAAGCGTGGTTTTCGTGATATCTGGACCGCCAACCCATTGGCGCTTCGATGATCTGGTTACCGATGACCAGCAATACATCCCTCGGCATCAAGGCATAGCAGCCGCTCTTTATCTCAAAATCCGGGGTGGCATAGGCTTTAGAAAAATCATGGGGAGTGGGGCGACGGACGGCCACCCCTTCTACCTCAAGGATATGGACAAATTCGTCCAGGTTTTTTTGAGCGGCTTCAAGCATCTCTTCAGGCCAGGGCGTTCCCCCATATTTACGGAAGAAATCCCACAGTTCTTTCCTGTGCAGGGTGGCCTCCATGACCACGTCCCAGGGCGAGATCATGGCCCCGTCGACACTGCCGACGATAATCTCTTCTAAAGGATCCCATTCATTGTGGGTATTAACCACCGGATAAGAGGAATTTGTTGCTTCGTTCATTAGTCACACTCGGGTTCGTTTTCTGGTCAGTTTCTGGGTTACAAAACGTAGCCAGGGCATCTCTATGCCCGCCGTAGACGCATGGGGATGCGTCTACTACAAGGTTTTGAAGAACTGGCCAGTTTTTGTGGCAAAACGTAGCCAGGGCATCCCTATGCCCGCCGTAGACGCATGGGGATGCGTTTACAACTAACTGGACATTTTAATACAAGGGATGGTTATCTGGAAAATCACGTCAATCATCATAAAATTTGCCGAGATGAACGACTGTGTAGTATAATACGGTCTTGTCAGGGAGGGAACAAATTTGTTTGTACCCCTAAATAAGTTGAAATACATTTTTGGAATCCTCGCTTCGTCAGCAGGAAGCGACACAAGTTTGAATTTTACAGCGCTATGTTTATTTAACATAGCGCTGTTTTATTTATAAGATAATTACTCAGCCTCAGTGGATCCAATTTTTGCGGAGTGAGGCACGCCCACGTGCCGACTGCGAAGCGTGCCGCACGTGAGCGTGCTGGCTCCTCAAATTTGGATCTACTGAGTCTGTTATCCAACACGACCTCCAAAATTTTCAGAAGTTGCCCCTCAGTTCCTGCGTCTCATAGGAACTCGTCGAACCTCATCGGATTTTACACTATATACAATGGGGGTTAAGTAGTTTTATCTATAAAGGAGGTGATGCTCTATCTAGAAACTTAGTGCTAGCAGGCTATCGGGGAAGTCGATTTTGTGGGGAAAGCCGCCCTACTTACCCTTATTGTTGTATCCAAATCTGTATGACCTAACAGGAAAATACGGAGTAGAATGAAGCGTGATTAAGTTAGAGATATGGCTCTATGGGCCTCTGGCCGAGTATGCCCCTGGGGAGAATAAGGGTAGTTATGCTCAGCTCTATTTGGAGTTACCCGAGGGAGCAAAGATGCGAGACTTGATCGAGCAACTGGGTATGCCGCTGGAGAAGAAAGGGATCACTTTCATTAACGCTCAGTTGACCGATATGCCCGGCCTGGGTGCCGACCTGGAGCGGGAATTGAAAGATGGGGACCGGATCGGTCTATTTCACGAGCGGAGTATGTGGCCCTTCCAGTATCGTTTCGGAGCCAGTACCAGCCCCGAGCTGCAGAAGGCTATGCATCTTCGCCATTCATCCACAAGCAAAGACCAAGAGGCGAAGCCCCCAACTGAGTAAGGAGGTCATCGAACAGTCATTCGTTGAGCGGGTGTACCGGGATCTCCATCGACGGACAAGTGTTACTTATAGAGGTGTTGCGCGCCTTAGCTAAGGCGTCATGGTTCTTAGTAGCTCATCTTCAGGCCTAAGGCTGAAGAAAAGCACCAACTTTTAGCCTAAAAATAGTTTACCAAAGGAGGTTATCTAAAATGGCTAAGTTTTTACGCATTAATATGACCGATCGCACGACCACCTACGAGGATGTACCTGAGAAGTACAAATATATGGCCGGTCGTTGGTTGACAAGTACCTTCACTGCCGATGAGGTACCGCCTATGGCCCATCCCCTGGGACCGAACAATAAGATAATCTTTGCCCCAGGTATTGTTACCGGCTCACCGGCGCCCACCTGCGCCCGGGTATCGGTTGGGGGCAAATCGCCACTCACCGGTGGGATCAAGGAATCCAACGCCGGTAGCGGCTGGCCGCCATCGGTGGCCCGGCTGGGGATCAAGGCTATTATCGTCGAGGGGTTCCCCCAGGAGAAGGACGGCAAGTTCTGGGGCGTCCATCTCACCAAGGATGAGGTCACCTTCTTCCCCGCCGACGAATATTGTGGCCAGGGGCTGTACGAGGTCTACCCCAAGCTTTTTGAGCGTTTTGGCAAGAAGGCCGATATCATGGCCATCGGTGCAGCCGGCGAGTACAAGATGACCAATGCCGGCATCTGCTTCAACGACACCGAGGGGCGGCCCGCCCGCTACGCCGGGCGCGGTGGCCTGGGGGCCATCCTGGGTTCCAAGGGGTTGAAGCTCATCGTCGTGGATGCCGAGGGTGCTCCGGCGGCAATCCCCATCACCAACAAGGACTTGTTCGATCAGGGTCGTAAGAAACTGACGGAAGCGCTGCGTACCCACGACATCACCAAGCCCAAGGGCGGCTTGAATACCTACGGGACTGCCGTGCTGATTAACATCATGAACGAGGCCGGTGGTCTGCCCACCCGCAACTTCTCCAGCGGCCGCTTTGAGGGCGCGGCTAAGATCGGCGGTGAGGCCATCTTCGATGGGAACAAGGAACGCCTGGGGCGGGAGCTCTATAATCATGCCTGCAGCCCTGGCTGCATCATCCAGTGCTCTAATGTCTGGCATAAGGAGGATGGCACCGAGCATGTCTCCTGCCAGGAGTATGAGTCGGTCTGGAGCCTGGGCGCCAATTGTGGGATTGACTCCCTGGATTTCACCGGCGAGCTGATCCGCCTGTGCAACGACTACGGCGTGGATACCATCGAGGCCGGCAACACCCTCGCGGTGGCGATGGAGGGCGGCCTGGCCGAGTTCGGCGACGGTGAGGCGGCGGTTAACTTGATGCACGAGATTGGCAAGGGGACGCCACTGGGCCGCATCTTGGGTAACGGCGTGGCCTTCACCGCTCGCGCCCTGGGCGTGCATCGTGCTCCGGTCGTCAAGGGTCAAAGCATGCCGGCTTACGAGCCGAGGGCGGTTAAAGGGATCGGCATCACCTATGCCACCAGTACTATGGGTGCCGACCACACCGCCGGTTACACCATCGCTCCAGAAATCCTGGGGGTCAGCGGCAAGGTAGATCCCCTCTCCGCCGAAGGCAAAGCAACTCTCAGCCGCAACTTCCAGATAGCTACAGCCTTCATCGACAGCACCGGCCACTGCCTGTTCATCGCCTTCCCCATTCTGGACATCGCCAGCGGCTTCGAGGGGATGGTGGAAGAGTGCGCGGGTGCCCTGGGGACCGACTGGACCGGAGAAGACGTAACCCGGATCGGTGCGGAAATCCTCAAGACAGAGCGGCAGTTCAACGAAGCGGCCGGCTTTACCAAGCTCGACGACCGTATGCCCGAATTCATGAAGTACGAACCGCTGCCGCCTCTCGACGAAGTCTATGACGTCCCTGACGAGGCGCTGGACTCGGTCTACGCCGAGCTGTAACTCTCTTGCCTGGACGCAGGGTGGCTGTTCTGGTCCAACTCTCTCCCCTGTGGGGAGAGTGCCTTATCAAAATATTGCTCTAGCCGGACCCCAGTCCGGCGGGTATGGACTTACCCAACCCTCTCCCTGGGAAGAGATCCTTCTCTCAGGGAGAGGGGACGGGGGGGAGGAAAGCCACTCTTCTCTTATCAGCGCCTTTAACTGGTGTAACCATGCCCAAAGTTACTACAGACGATCAGGGCCGGCTGCTATTGCCGGATACGGTTCTTCAGCGCCAACGCATCTCCCCCCAGGCTGAATACTGGCTGGAGGAGCGCGAAGGTGACCTGATCCTGCATCCTCGCCGGCCTGACGTCCGCAAACTGTACCTCGAGCCGACCACCACCTGCAATCTTGACTGCCGGACCTGCGTCCGCAATATCTGGGAAGATCCCAAAGCTCCCATGTCTATGACCACTTTTGAGCGATTGGTGGATAGCTTGAAGGATCTGCCGAACCTGAAGCGGGTGGTGTTCACCGGCTTCGGCGAGCCGCTGGCTCATCCCCACCTTCTGGATATGATCCAGACAATGCGCGAGCGCGACCTGGCCGTGACCGTTGGCTCCAATGGCCTTCTGTTGAACGCCAAAATGGCTGGTGAGTTGGTCCGGCTGGGCGTAGACCGGCTGGTAATATCGGTAGATGGGGCGAGGCCGGAGACCTATGCGGATGTCCGGGGGGCGATGCTTGCTACGATCCTGAGCAACATCCGCGGTCTGAATGAGGCGAAAAGAGAACTGGGCTCGCTGACCCCAGCCCTGGGGATCGAGTTCGTCGCCCTGGAGAGCAACGTGGCCGAACTGCGCGATCTGGTCGTGTTGGCCTCGCGACTGGGTGCGGCCCGTGTGCTGGTCAGCAACGTCCTGGCCTACACGGAAGAGTTGCGCGACGAAATGCTCTACGGCTACGAACCACGTTCTCCGCTCGATGCTGGCGGCTGGCCGGTCAGACTCGATGCCTGGGTGACCTGGGGTACCCTGGAACTGCCTCGTATGCACTGGGGGGCGGAACGTCGCTGCCGCTTTGTGAAAGACCGAGCCATCGTGGTAGGCTGGGATGGTGGCGTATCGCCCTGCTATGCCCTGTCGCACAATTACAGCTACTTCGCCATAGACGGCAGTAAGAAGCAGGTGTCCCGATACATGTTGGGCAACGTTAATGAACAATCCCTGGCCGAAATCTGGATGTCCGAGGAGTATGTGCGCTTTCGCAGCGAAGTGCGTGGATTCCACTTCCCCTCCTGTCCCGACTGTGATCTGCGTGACACCTGCGATCTGCGCCAACGCAATGAGGGCTGCTGGGGGTGGAACCCTTCCTGCGCCGACTGCTTGTGGGCCCAGGATATTGTTCGCTGTCCGTGAGGTGACGATGCGCGTTCGGGTAAAGGTTTTTGCGACCCTGAGAGAATATGTTCCAAACCAGAGGCCTGGCTCTCCGTTCGAGATCGAGCTTCCCGATGGGGCCACCTTAGATGATCTGGTAAAGCAACTGCACCTGCCTCAAGAAGAAGTAAAGGTGACCTTTGTCAACGCCCGCGCTCAGCCTCTATCCTACGTCCTGAACGCCGATGACGAGGTGGGGATTTTTCCACCGATCGGGGGAGGATAAATCTTGAAATGCAACGCATCGATCTCCGTAGCGACACCGTAACCCAGCCCAGCCCGGCCATGCGTCGGGCCATGGTCGACGCGCCGGTCGGTGACGACGTTTATGGGGAAGACCCCACGGTAAACCGGCTGGAAGCCCTGGCGGCTGAACTGTTGGGGAAAGAAGCGGCCCTTTTTGTTCCCAGTGGGACGATGGGCAATCTCGTCTGTTTGCTGGTCCACTGTGGCCGGGGTGATGAATACATCGTTGGCGATAAGCAGCATACCTACCTGTACGAAGCCGGAGGCTCGGCGGCAGTCGGTAGCATTCATTCCCAGGTCTTACCCTCTAACGACGACGGGACTCTTGATCCAACCCTGATTGAAGCGGCCATTCGTGGCGATGACGTCCATTATCCCCGCACCCGGTTGATTGCCCTGGAAAACACCCACAATCGTTTGGGCGGCCGGGTGCTTCACCTGGACTACATCCGCCAGGTACGGACAATCGCCGACCGGCATAGCCTATGCCTCCACTGTGATGGAGCCCGTCTTTGGAATGCAGCCGTAGCCCTGGGCGAAAACCTGGCCACGCTGGCTGAGCCATTTGATAGCCTGAGTGTGTGTCTGAGTAAAGGCCTGGCCGCCCCGGTGGGCAGTCTGGTGGTGGGAGCGCGACCCTTTATCAGCGAAGCCCGGCGAGCGCGCAAGGTCCTGGGCGGGGGGATGCGGCAAGCCGGTATCATTGCTGCGGCCGGGATTGTGGCCTTGACCGGGATGATCGAGCGCCTGGCCGAAGATCATGCTAACGCCCAACGTTTGGCCGAGGGATTGACCTCGCTGGGTTACCGGGTCACCCATACCGTGGAAAGCAACATCATCATCTTTCAACCACCCGGCCATCGTGACCTGGCCCAACAGTCGACCCGTTGGCGTGAGCGAGGCTTACTGATTAATCCTATGGGCCAAGGTAGCCTGCGGGCCGTTACCCACTATGGGATTGAGGTTGAGGACATCCAGCGTGCCCTGAGGATCTTGGCTGAGGTGGAGTAATTTGAGGATCTTAAAGCAAGACACGTTGCTTAAGGATACAGATTGACCGCAATGAGTCGTTGCCGTTCTTCAACCCGATCGGCATCATTGAAGTGTAACATCTTGGCCGTCACCCGTCCTTCGGGTGTCAGTGGTTGGATGACTGTTCCCTCAAGTTGAAAGTGCTCTGACCATATCTGGGTACGAGGATTATAGAAGGGGACGAGATTACCAGTTTCGGGATCAAACGAACCGACATTGTATCCTTTGTAACGATTGCAGCGCGTACAGGCCAAGGCCAGATTGTTGGCTGTGGTTTGTCCATCGTGTTGTTTAGGGATGACATGATCAGGCTCGTGTTTGTGAGCCGCTACAGTTTGAGGTAACAAACAGTATTCACATCGGCCCTCGGCCCGTTCAAATACCAACTGACGTAAACTGGTTGAGATGGTATCAGGCATCAGTTTTCCTTTGCTATTTTTTCTTGAGCCTGGGCCTTGAGTAAGATTACGACATGTTCAATTTGCTCGATTTCGTCCAGTTCAGCCTGTTCTTCTACCGAGGCTAGACCAGCTTCGTTAATGGCCAACAAGCGGCGTAGTCGCTCCTGTGCTCTGTCAGAAACAGTGTATGCCATCACTTCTCTCGGTGATGGACCTGTTGCCAGGAAATCAATAATCTCTGAGGCCGTTTGTACGGCTGGTGTCTTAAATCCAACCAGGCTCAACTCCAAAACGAAAGGCAACCAGTCATACATTGGTTGCAGTCGTTGAGCCAAGCTATCTGTAACTTGCATCTTGATTTCGACCATTTTTTAACTCCTCGTAGCATTATATCATACTTGGAGATGACAATGAAAGTTACAGGTCCTCTTCCGGCACTACCTCCCTCGAATCCCACAACACCGGTCCCCAGGTCGGCTGCCCGTCGAAGGCAGGAGAAGAAGTTAGCGGCGTGTAGTCGGAACCGATGACGCGGTAAACGTTTGAGACACCTTCTCGCTCGGTGGCGACCAAAACGGTATAGGGACTGTCGCTGACCGGGCTGGGATGACCCTCGGGTTGATCGGTCTCGGTCGCCGGACGGGGTTGGCCATACGGATCTTTCAGGTCTAGGCGGTAGGTCCGCATAACCCCCTCTCGATCAGAGAGGAAAAACAACGAATTACCGCTAATGGCCGGGTCACGGTCATCAGCCGGGTCGGCGACGACCGGAGTCAATTCAGGTTCGGAAGTCAGCGGCGCGGCGGCCAGTGGGGGTACAGCCAGCCGGTAGATATCGTTGTTGCCGCTGCGGTCGCTGGTGAAGAGGATCTGCCGGCTGTCCGGCAGCCAGGCCGGACGCCAGTCACCGGTCGGATTAAAGGTCAGGCGGCGTTGATTTTGCCCATCACCGTCCATAAGGTAGATTTCGGGGTTGCCGTCCCGCATGGAAACAAAGGCAATGGAGCGACCGTCAGGCGACCAGGCCGGAAGCAGGTCGTCGGCCGGGTCGGTGGTCAGTTGGCGCAGGTCGCATGCTCCGCCAAGCGTAAGCGGGACAGGCAGGTTACAGTCGGTCCGCATAGTGAAGATGTCCCAATTACCGTTGCGATCGCTCTGGAAGGCCAGCCGGGTCCAGGTCGGTGACCAGGCCGGATTTTCTTCGGCGGTCGGGCTGTCGGTCAAGCGCTGCTGCCCGCTCCCGGTCTGGTCCATCAGGTAAAGCTCCCGGTTCCCATCACGCTCCGAGACAAAGGCAAGGGGTGGACTCCAGGCTAGCCAGGTATCCCCTCTATCGGTCGAGCGTAAGAGAGCGGTTCCGCTGTGGGCCGTCAACGTCTGGTCGGTAGCAAAGTCGGGTGAGAGGGAGAGTTGTTGCACGTTTTGGTAAGTGGGATAGGTCAGCGCCGTCAGGAAATGCCAGGTTTGGCCGCCGTCAATGGTCCGGTAGGTTTCCTGGGTATCGCTGCCATAATCCCAATACTGCCCCACCTGGATAAAATCAATACCATCCTCATCTGCCGTTGGGGAGCGGTAGAAACGAGTCCGGCTAACCGAGGGCGCGTTTGGATCTGTTTCGTTCCAGATGACCGGAAAAGGGCTGAGCGAGGGAATCCCCAGGGTTTGTAACTCAGCCGTCGGCAGGACCTCGAGCCAGCCGTTACCAAAGAGATAGAGGGTTTGACCATCGGGCGAAAGGACCAGGTCGGCTGGCGGCCTCTCGGCGAAAAACAAAATGCTTTGCAAGAACAGGTCGCTGCCGCGCAAGACCCACAGGCCACGTGAACGCAGGAGGTAGAGCCAGTCCCCATTGGCGTCGATGGCCGGGATACCGTCAAGGGGCTGGTGCGCTTTGAGTTCCTGCCCCTGCCGATCAAGAATAGCCAGTTTGCTGGCCGAGAAGAAACCACTCTTGGCTGCTAAAGTGGTCACGATCAGGCCAGCTTGAGGGGCCATCGCCGGCCGGGTGAGGGTGCCAAGTTCAAGCTGAGACTGACCAAGTTCGGTTAACGTATCCAGGTCATAGATGGTATAGAATTCCCGTTGATGAGGCGGGGAACTGCAATTGCTACGGCCATGGAGGTATAACCGGCGCGCCTGGGGCTCGGCGGCTAGGTTCCGGACAAAGGTACAGCTCTGCTGAATTTCCTGCGGGGGCTGGCTTAAGTCGGCCAGATCGTAGGCCCAAATGACAGCGGTGTAGAGCGGTAATTCTGGACTGTGGGGCGCAAGTAGAAGCCACCGGCCTGGGTCCAGAGCCAGTGGTCCGGCCTGGTTCAGCGTGGTTACCCGGCTGAAGTCGGTTCGGTTGAGCACAAGTGTTTGGGAAATAGCCTCGCTGCCGACGAAGAGATAGGTTTGGCCAGCCAACAGATAGGTTGAGAACGGATAGGGGGAGGACGTATCCACCGCCGCTTCAAACAGGGGTGACGATTTGGTCAGAGGGGTCAGATCGGTCGGGGCCAGTTGGTAAAGGCTATTGGTTGTATCAAGAACAAAAACTGCCCCGTCATCAGCGGCCACGCTCCAGGATTGCAGGGGCTGAACGGGAGACACAGGCAGGGAAGCAACGGTTGCCGGCGGCAGGCTGGTTTCCGGCAAAGGAGTGTTTGTTGCCGGTGAGGTCGTCTCATTGACGGTCGCAGGGGCGGTTTGAGGGGGTGTAGGCGAGGCAATGGCCTCTACTTCTTCCGGCCCAGCGATGGCTTCGGGCGTCATTGTCTGCGGGGATGCCCTCACCCCGCAGGCGGTCAGAACCAATATACCGATAATTAAGCTGAGTTTATCAATCACCACAGCCTCTCCTTTTTTGAAAAGATGGACTAATCCTCCCATTTTAGCATAATTCCAGAGACACCACAACGTCCAGACCGCAATTGACTTTTAGCTCAATGCCTTTTAATATTACGTTTTTGTAGGGCAAACTTTAGTTTGCCCAAAACGACAAGCTAAAGCTTGTCCTACATAACTTGATAAGGAGTAAAGGAATGGGCTTAACGATTACTCAGGTGGACGCTTTTACGGACAAGGCATTTGCCGGTAACCCGGCTGCAGTTTGTATTTTATCCGAACCGGCTGACGAGGCGTGGATGCAGAACGTGGCCAGGGAGATGAACTTATCCGAGACAGCTTTCCTGTATCCGCAGGAAGATGGTTTCGATTTGCGCTGGTTTACCCCGGCCACTGAAGTTGATCTCTGCGGCCACGCCACCCTGGCCAGTGCCCATGTTTTGTGGGAAAAGGGACACTTGTCCCCCACCACGCAGGCTCGCTTTTTTACCCGCAGTGGCCTGTTAACGGCCCAGCGCCGTGGTGATTGGATCGAGCTTGATTTTCCAGCCGAGTCCGAAGCAGCGGCGACAGCGCCACCGGACCTAGCCAGAGCCCTGGGCGTCGAACCAAAATACGTCGGCAAAAATCGATTTGATTACCTGGTAGCAGTTGATTCAGAGGAAACCGTACGCACCATGCAGCCAGATTTTACCTTGCTGGCCAAAATCACATACCGGGGAGTCATCGTTACCAGTCAAGCCGATTCGACAGCGTATGATTTCGTCTCCCGATTCTTCGCGCCGGCAGTGGGCATCAACGAAGACCCGGTCACAGGTTCGGCCCACTGTTGCCTGGGGCCTTTCTGGAGCAACCGGCTCAACAAAAATGAGTTCGTGGCCTATCAGGCCTCCTCTCGTGGCGGCGTGATACGCGTGCGTGTGAGCGGCGAGCGGGTGTATTTAGGTGGGCAGGCGGTTACGGTATTAGAAGGAGAATTGGTGTAGTAGGGTAGCAGGTTGCAGGGTTGCAGGAGATAGACTCAGTAGATCCAAATTTGAGGAGCACCCAGAGGGCATAAACCAGCACGCCTACGTGCGGCACGCTTCGCAGTCGGCACGTGGGCGTGCCTCACTCCGCAAAAATTGGATCCACTGAGACTCATCTGTTCATCAAGGCCAGGTGCCCATCACTTGCCTCAAGATAGCAAATTCGCCGATGTGGTAGGCGTTGTGGTCGGCGACCAGCAGGATTTCACGAAAAATTGTGTAACCCTGGGCGTGAGGAATTTGGGCAAAAAGGTCTGTATTGGGGTCAGTCACCAAATCCTGAATCGCTTTCATATCAGCCCGGAAATCGTCAATGGTTTGTTGCCATTTGGCTTCATCAGCCTGTTCATCAGGGGAGGGCCAGTAGCCTTCCGGCCATTTGGGAGAAACATGCTCCGGGTTTCGAATGAATTCAAGAATATCCCACTGGGCAATGCGGATGTGTTCTAAAAGATGCCAGGGGGTATAGGGAACGTTGGGCGGTTTACTGTTGATATATGCCACGGGAAAATCAGCGACTGCCCCGTCAAACCCTATGTGGGCGTTGCCGCCGCGTAAGAGAGCGAGGAGTTGTTCACGTGCTACTTTATCGTTACTCATCGTTTAGCCTCCTTATGTTGAAATGTATCTTCTCAATAATTTGGGGTGGGTAGGGGCGAGGCAACTCGGAGCGTGGTTTGTTTGCTCCGAAACCCTCAGCCCCCACTTTTTGAGATGATACAGTAATTTTAACTACAAACTACAAATAAAGGCAAACGTTGCGAGGTAACTTATGGACGATATACCAACGACGATGCGCGCCCTGGAATTACAAACTTATGAGGGCTGGCGCACAGGATTGAAATTGGTAAAAAAACCGGTGCCGAAGCCCGGTCCGGGCCAGGTGCTGGTGCGGATGGCTGCCTCGCCGGTCAATCCGGCCGATCTGATGTTTATGAAGGGCCGGTACGGTGTACGTAAATCCCTGCCCGTGGTCCCCGGCTGGGAGGGGAGCGGGACCGTGGTGGCTACGGGAGGGGGGCTGGCGGCCCGCTTTTTTTTGGGACGACGGGTCGCTTGTGCTGCGATGGATGATGGGGATGGGGCCTGGGCCGAGTATATGGTTACCTTACCCTTTCGTTGTATGCCGCTCCGCAAACAGGTCACGGATGAACAGGGAGCGACGATGCTGGTCAACCCGCTCAGTGCCTGGGGTTTGATGGACGTGGCCCGACGCCAGGGGCATCGGGCTGTGACCCAAACGGCGGCAGCCAGTGCTTTGGGCCGGATGTTGCTGCGTCTTGGCCAGCGTTTTGACCTGCCCATGGTACATATCGTTCGCCGCCAGGCCCAGGTCGATCTGCTGCATTCTCTGGGCGCCACGTATGTACTCAGCACCCACGAGGCAGATTTTGACGACAAACTGCGTCAATTGTGCCGCCAGTTGCAGGTGACCGTGGCCTTTGACGCCGTAGCCGGCGAGATGACCGATCGTTTGCTCCAAGCAATGCCGCGCCGAGCCCAGGTGATCGTTTATGGCGCTCTGTCCGGCTCACCCTGCCAGGTTAATCCAGGCAGCCTGATCTTCAAAAAGCAGCAGGTTTCGGGCTTCTGGCTGTCCGGCTGGTTGCCTCGATTTGGTCTGCCAGGGCTGCTTTACACCGGTTGGCAGGTGCAGAAACTCCTCGAAAACGAGCTAAAAACGGACATTCAGGCGTGTTTACCGCTAGAGGAAGCTACACGTGGATTGGAGATGTATCAGCAGGGCATGACCCAGGGCAAAGTGCTCTTTGAGCCGGGGCTACCGGTCGAATAAATCTTCAGGCAATGGTTCTTTACCCGGCAAAGTGACTAATACGGAAGGCGGGACAACCTGAGCTTCGATCCCGTCAGGCACGATGATGGTTGGGGTCAGTTCGACACTCTGGCCAGGGCCCAGGTCAGCCACTTCCACCGTGACCTGAACCAGGTCAGGGTCGGTTTCAATCTCGTTCAAGATTGGTAACGGTCCACTGAGGAGCAAGTCGACCCGGCGGGGGGTAACAATGATAATGTCGTCCGGTGTCGCCCCCATCAGTTGAACCAGCCGGGTAACCGCCAGGTTACCCTGGCGGGCTGCCACCCGGACCTGCACCGTTACCGTCTTGGCCGTGTTGCCTTCACTGTCTACGGGCTGCACGCTGGGAGGGAGGTCAAGCGGGATTTGGGTGTTTATATCACCGGCCGCATCGCTCACATCCACCGGTAAGGTATCCACAAAACTACCAATTTCGGTCAGTTGCTCAGGATTACCCTGTAGGGTGACGCTGGTCGGCGTAACATCGAAGCCGCTCAACCAGTAACCGGGCGCAGGTACACCATCGGTCACCACCCGTACGCCCACATCCCGGGCATTAATTCGCCGCCGGATGTTCACCCCAACCTGTGCCTGGGCCGGTTGTAGGGTAACCCCCTTCACTTCGCGACCATTCTCGTCCAGGGCTTGCAACGGACGCATCTCCTGTAATGAGGCACTGGCATTGGCTAACAATATCGTGGCTCGTACCTGGTTAACCTGATTGACCAGGGGTTCTGCCCCGATCACCATTACCTGGTCGGGTAAAACAGTGGGCGTACCGACCACCTGGTAGGCCCGCGACAGATTTTCTTGATCAGACAGGTCTACCGTTACCTCCAGGGTGCGACTGATGACCGGGGCTAACTCCAGGTCCAGGGCCGGTGGATCCACCGACACCACGCGCACCTGCGGGGCTCCGGAATTGACCCCAATCGGCAGATGATACAGGTCTGGTAATAGCCCTTCCAAGGAGACAACGGCCTGAAAACTGCGAGAACTTAAAGTCGGGAGCACGTCGGCTGTGGTCTGGATGATGGCTGACACAGTACCGGGATACGAAGTCATCAGGGTAGTCCCGGGGGGCACGTTCTCGACCCGCAAAGGGATGTTTTCGAAGAGATACTGCCGGGCCGGGTTTGTCTGGTCAATCACAAACGACCAGGTCAACAGGGCCAACAACAATGAAATGAATAAAAAACCAAGGTTGGACAGGAACTGTCGGGGAGCCGGCAGAGAAGGGGACCGCCAGCACTGCCGTCCGGTTTGGCGGATCAACTCCCATAGCGATGGGCCGGGCAGGGTGCGCGTCGAGGGCGCGTAAAAATCGAACAGGTGTTTGCGCAAGGTGGTGCTATCCAGGTGACGCTGCAACTCTCCGTTCTGGGCCACTGAGACCGTGCCTGTTTCTTCACTGACGACGACCACCAGGGCATCGCTGGTCTCACTCAAGCCAATGGCCGCCCGATGGCGTGTACCGAGGCGGCGTTGGAAGGGAAGAGGACGTTGGGTCAGGGGTAAGACACAACTGGCGGCGATCACCTGGTCTTCACGGAGGATGACGGCTCCATCGTGCAGGGGATTACTGGGATAAAAGATGGCCTGTAACAACTCACTGGTAACCTGGCCACTGATTGGCACGCCGGTTTCCGTTATGTCTTGTAGGGAGTCTTCCCCTTCCAAAACAATCAGGGCCCCGGTACGTGTGGCCGATAAATTCTCGGCCACCCGTACCAACCGTGGCAATATTCGTTCAGCGGTGGTTTGGCGGACGGCCCGGGTCATGCCCGCACTTCGACCCACCCGCTCTAACAAGCGGCGTAGCTCTGGCTGAAAGATGATCGGCGTAGCTACTAACATGACCAGGAGCGCACCTCGCACTAACCAGTCGAAGGCCGGCAGGGGCAAAACAATGGTCACAATAAAAAGTACCAGGCTCAGCACCAGCGCTCCACGTAGTAAAAGAGCGGCTCGGCTGCGTCGCACCAGATTCAGTAACAGGTAAAAGGCGACCGTCACCAGCAGCAGGTCAACGATTTCAACCCAGGTGAGATCCACCAGGTGAAACATTGTCGTGTCGAATAGGGATTGTAAAGGGATCATAAGCGTTATGTTTCCAAAGTTTCGTTTTGGGCCAGATATGACACTTTATTACGGGTAAATGGGTAGTTACGAATAATTTTAACACAGCGACCTGATAATGTCTATGTCACCACATGTTATCCTATGATCCGGTTTGTTTGTAGAGCCAAGCTGCATTACAATCAATGCTCTAAAAATTTTCAAAGTAGAAAGGCTTTTCATCGATGAACAAACAAGAAATTCTGGAAAAACAAAAGAAATATCTATGGCCTAATCACATTCTGTATTACGCCGAACCGTTGCCCCTAGATCATGGCCAGGGGATGTACGTGTGGGATGTGGAAGATAACAAATATCTTGATTTTTTTGGTGGGATTTTAACCACCAGTGTCGGTCATGCCCATCCCCAAGTGGTCGAGCGGGTGCGGGAGCAAGCCGGTAAGTTGCTTCACTCTTCGACTCTTTATCCTAATGCCAACCATGTCAGGCTGGCCGAAAAACTGGCCGAGATTACCCCCGGCAAATTACAAACCTCCTATTTTACCAACTCTGGCACCGAGGCCGATGAAACAGCCGTGTTTTTGGCCAAGACTTACACCGGCTATCAAGAAGTGATCGCCTTACGCCACGGTTATAGCGGCCGGTCCGCCGTGGGTATGACCCTGACCGGTCAGTTCAGTTGGCGCATTGGCGGTACCCATATTATGGGCATTAAGCATGCCCTGAATCCTTACTGCTATCGCTGCCCTCTCAAGTCGACCTACCCGAAATGTGGCGTAGGTTGTGCTGAGGATGTAGAGGAAACGATTAAAACCACCACCTCCGGCCGGATCGCCGCTTTCCTGGCCGAACCGATTCAAGGCGTGGGGGGCTTCATCACCCCACCCCCTGAATATTTCAAAATTGTGGCGGAGATTACCCATCGCTACGGGGGCCTCTTTATCTGTGACGAGGTGCAAACCGGCTTTGGCCGCACCGGCGACAAATGGTTTGGCATCGAACATTGGGAGGTAGAGCCGGACATCATGACCATGGCCAAAGGGATCGCCAATGGTATGCCGATGGGCAACACCATCACCACCTCTGAAATTGCCGAGAGTACGGCCGGGGCGGGGTTGACCATCAGCACCTTTGGCGGCAATCCGGTGGCCACCGCCGCCGCTCTGGCCACCATCGAAGTGATGGAAAAGGAAGCCATCCCACGACACGTGGCCGAGGTCGGCCAGCACCTGCGCGCCGGTCTGGAAACGTTGCAAGAGAAATATCCCCTCATTGGCGAGGTCCGGGGCATGGGCCTCATCCAGGGCGTGGAAATGGTCAAAGACCGGCAGAGCAAAGAACCGGCCGGCGAGGAAGTCGGCTATCTGTTAGAGGAAACCCGCCAGCGGGGTCTCCTCATTGGTAAAGGTGGTTTGTATGGCAATGCCCTGCGTATTGCCCCGCCCCTCGTCGCCACGAAGGAACACGTAGAAGAAGCCCTGGACATTTTGGACCACGCCTTTGCTCAGGTGCAGGAGATGAGTTTGTAAGATCAGCAATCAAAGCCAGGTCCTGTTGACATTTGCCGATTTCGCACGCTTCGATACGCCTACAAAGGCACTCAGCATGCGAAATCGGCCCAAAAACGCATCCTGAGCAGGTAAACCGTATCGAAGGGGCGTTTTTGGACTAACCAAGTGAAATGTCAACGGAACCTAGAACAGTCCGGGTTTGGGCAGGGGAATTGGGATGTTGGCAATTTCGCCCACCGGCGTTTGGCGCATCGCGGCAATGGCTTCGGGCGGCAATTCCATCAGGTGAGTGACAATGGCCCGGGCTTGAACCGGGTCTCGACTGGCAATCGCCTCGATGAGTTGGCGAATATAGGTAGTTTCTGCCGCCACAATTGTTTCCGGGCTGCTTTCCTCAGCGTCGGCCCAGGTGCGTAAGTTACGCAAGTTCAGGAGTGGTTGGGCCAATTGTTGTACAACCCGGTTGTGGGTAGCGGCAAAGATCGCCCCCATCACCTGCCGGTAAGCAGTCCTTAGCCACTCTAGTTCTGTGGCCGGGGGGTCTTTTCGCCACCATTTGGCCTGGTAACCGGTGATCACCTCGATATATGCTTCAGCCAGTTGTCGTATGTTGGCAATTTCTTCATCCGAGGCGCTGGTTGCAGCCAAAGCGATCAGTTCGGGAAACAGAATTTGTTCAAATTGTTCCACATCCCAGGCGCTGGCTTCCACCCGGCGGAGGGCTAATAAAAGGGCCTGGCCAAAAGCCTCATTGTCAGGTTGGGTGATAAAGACGCCCCGGCCGTGTTTGACCTCTACCAAGCCCCGGGCCATCAGGATGCGCGTCGCGTCGCGCACCACCGCCCGACTGACCCCAAACTGCTCGGCCAACTCAGGTTCGGTCGGTAGAACCGCGCCGCTTTCCAATTGGCCAGACAGGATCGACTCCTGAATGGCCTCGGCCATTTGCTCGGCCATGGTCTGTCTTTTAACCGGTTTTGAGAAGATTGGTTTTTTAGCCATAGGCTCTCCAGATTTACCTCGATAGTTCGGCCCCGAAGTTCTCCAAACGAAGAGGCCGCTTGCTTTGCCAAACGTCCACCCGCCAGTATAGACCTAATGATACTACCAAAACCAGCCCGCTGATAATCCAGGCGGTGCTAATCGAGACCTGTTCGGCCACATAACCCAGTCCGACCCCGCCCATCATAGCGCCCACATAACCGGCTAAGGAGGCGATGGACAGCATGGATGAACGTTGTTCGGCCGGAATTTCTCGATTCAGCAAGGTGCCATGGGGCGAATTGACGACTCCCATATTCATATAAACGAACCAGAAGAGTAAAACAGCCCATAGCGGGGTGGTTTGCCAGGCCAATAAAATGATCGCTAGGCCCCAGATACCTTGAAAAATGGCACAGACCAGGCCATAACGTTTATTCAGCAGGCGACTGACCGGGCTGGCCAGTAGATTGCCAAGCATGCCGACCAAAAAATTCCCACCCATGATCACACCGAAGAAAAGGCTATGGCCCTCGCTGCCGCCCAGCAGATCGGCGAACTTCGGTTGCCAAAAGCTCTCCAGGCTAACCACGGCTAATCCGCTGGCCAGAGTAGCGCCCAATAGAAGCACAAGGGTTGGATTACGCCGGCTGAGGGTCAAGCCGGTCCGAACGATAGCCGGTACTTCACGAAATCCCTGTTGCCAATCGTTGGCTCGGGTGGAGACCAAATCTTCTTTGACCCATAGAAGGGTCAGTACCAGCAGCACGATTTTGACCGCAATGGCAAAGACAAGGGGCATTGAAAAGGGCGTCAGGACGGCAGTTCCGTCTGCCGGCAAGCCGTTAAATAGGTGGGGGATAAAACTACCCAACAGGGTACCAAGCCCCAGAGAGAGTAAGGTAAAGGTTCCGGCTTTGGCCAGCGCCGGTTGGAGGTCGATCTCCGGCTCCGCCGCTTGCAGGGCGTCAACAAACCAGGCGTCTAACGCGCCGGAAGAGAGGGCCCGCCCCATTCCATTCAGGATGAATCCGGCCAAAAAAACGGGAAAGGAAAAGGCAAACAAGATCACAATACCGGACACAGCTAGGCAACTGTAGGCTATGACCGCCACCCGTTTGCGGCCAACGGCATCGGCCAGTCCGCCGGTGGGCACTTCCAGCAGGACGATGGTCAGGGCGTAACTGCTCATCAGTAATCCCACCTGAAAGAGATCCAGGCCACGGGCCTGGACCAAAAGAATGATCAAAGCCAGGGGCAGGGCCGTAGCCAACCAGAACAGAGAAATAATGAAATAGTAGGTTCGTTGGATATGTTGGATCGAGTGCATAAGATAGGTTCCTTACTTGTCGTATTGTCATCATATGGTCTTATCATATGATGATATTATAACAAAACAGATTGGGTTTGTCAACTCGGACCGGGGAATCGAAGCAGAACAGGCGGCTATGGGCAAAAAATGGGGTCAGGGTGGGGTTGATGGCAGATTTGGGAGGGAGGGATGGAGGGAAAAACGAAGCAGAAGGGGGTGAGGTCAAGGTGGTGAGTG
>DAOUMU010000217.1:0-13562 GCA_034409055.1 Anaerolineae bacterium | reverse complement strand
CGAGGAGCGCAGTACCCAAAGGGCATAAACGACGAGGAATCTCCGAAACTTTGGCCCAAAAGAGGTCCACTTTACCAAAACCTTGGGGATTCTTCACTCGCTGCGCTCGTTCAGAATGACATGGTAGGTAGTTACAGTGCTGGCAAGTTAGCAACTTGTCCCACATAATTTGATGGGATGCAGCATACCAGAGTTAGACCGTTAAGTCAAAATGAATCTTAAGTTCGTCAGATGCTCATTCCTAAATTCGCCGGCAGGTGATATCCTGCAAGATATGCTATAATTAGCTTTGGTAGCGTATAACCCTCGAATTTGACGATGATTTTGCCATCAAAACTATCCTTTAACGTTGAGGCTGAGGTAAACAAAAACGATGAGCCATCCAACCATTGATCAACAAGTAACCTTACCCGGCCTGGTCATCACCGGTCACACAAACGGGTTTCGTACCCCCAGCAGCTTGATACGTGATCATATCAGGCATATTACTTATTTCCTCCCTGTATACCAGTTGAGCAATGGTATAATGGCGTAGGGGGGTAGACTTGGTAAACCATTTGGTAGCAAAAGGAGTTCCATCATGACTTCCGACGCGCAAGCGAGCGGCGTCGCTTTCCTATGCGACGATCAAGGCAAGATTCTAAAGATAGTCCGTGATGAACTGGGCCTGGCTGATTGGATTGTCCCTGGAAAATGGTTAGGCATTGTCGTAGAGCGGCAAAGCCTGGGGAAGATGCTAAATTTCATGGTTGAACTCCGGTCTCGGGGAACGGCCTTTGACTGGCAGTTAAACGTCCCCATCGCCGGCCAGATTATTGACCTTAATTTCGCCGGAGCTACCTTTGATGACAAGCTGTTGATTCTAGCAGCCAAGACCAGAGATGGCGTGATGCAACTGTACGAAGAGTTGGCCCAAATCAACAACGAAGCAAGTCCTGAATAGCCTGCGCGAGCATCGGAAGCATACCGATGTACTCCGCACTTGTTCTAAACATGAGCCTGTTAATTTTGCTTGGAGGCGGCTTTTAGGTCGCGGAGGAGGTGGGTGAAGGCTTGTTGGTAGGCGTCGTGGTCTTGTTTCCAGGTGGAGAAGTCGGAGATGTGGTATTGGCGGATTTCTTGGGCCAGGTCGTGGCCGGTTTCGTCGTCGTAGCAGTACCAGTTTTCGAGGGTGGGCCAGTCGACCAGGCGGATGGGGAAGAGTTTTTGCTCATTTTGCAGCAGGGTTTGTTGGAAGGCCCAGCGGATTTCTTTGATGACCCATTTGCTGTACAGGCTGTGTTCGGAGAGGATGAGGAGGAGCTTGTCGTGGAGGCGGATGGCCTGGTCGAGCTGCGGTTCGAATTTCTGGCCGCCTTTTATGTCTTCGGGGGCGTACCAGCAGCGGACGTTGTTTTGCTGTAGATCGGCGTGGAGACGTTGGGCAAAGGGTTCGTCTTTGCTGGCGTGGCTGATGAAGCAGGAGTAGTATTGGATGGGCTGAGTGGTGAGGGAGGCGATGTAGGTGATGAAGGTGTCATCGACGCCGGCGCCCCGGAGGAAGGCTGCGGGGATTTGGCCCCGGGAGCGGTAGATGGTGTGAATGTCGATGTATGAGGGCCCCAGGTGCTTCACCGTTTCAAGCCCCTTGACCGGTCGTAAGTCAACATCTGCGAATATGCTATGTCCTACGGTGGCCTCGCTGAGGTCCGCCCCGCTGAGGTGCGTCCGGATGAGGTTCGCCCAGCCGAGGTGCGCCTGGCGGAGGTTCGCCTGGCGGAGGTTCGCATCGATAAGGTGCGCCCAACTGAGGTGCGCCCAGCGGAGGTTCGCCAGGCTGAGGTCCGCCAGGCTGAGGTGCGCCCGGCTGAGGTGCGCCTGGCTGAGGTCCGCCTGGCTGAGGTCCGCCCCGCCGAGGTCCACCCCGCTGAGGTTCGCCTCGCTGAGGTGCGCCTGGCTGAGGTCCGCCTGGCTGAGGTTGGCCCCGCTGAGGTTTGCCCCGAAGAGGTTCGCCCCAAAGAGGTACGCCTGGCGGAGGTTCGCCTGGCGGAGGTCCGCCCTGCGGAGGTTCGCCTCGTGGAGGTCCACCCTGCGGAGGTTCGCCTCGCGGAGGTTTGCCTCGCTGAGGTCCGGTTGTATATCGGGATTCTCTGCCCGCCACAGGTTCCAGACAAACACGGTCTGTTTCAGTTGGTGCAAATGTTCTTGGTTGGCCATTGCTAATCACTCGACGTTCGCTTATTTTTTCTTGAATTAACTAAATTTATTTGCCCATTATGCCTAATAATCTAAGGTAAAATCAAATTTTTACAAGAAGGTTATTTTTGTCACAATCAAAATAAGGCTAATCAGTTGCAATTTACCGTAATAAACAGGGTAACTAGCCTTTTACTTGACCATAATTAAGCGAACGCCGGGTAATCAGGCTCTTAGGGGCAAGCTACCGGCAGCGGTTACGGGCGATTGTGGAGCATGCACCGGCTGAAGTGAGTGAGAGGATTTTTGGGGGGTGAGGGCAGTGGGGAGGGGGGTGCTCTGATTTTTGTTTTATTAACGCTTGAGCTAAGGCGCTGCTGGGCCAGCAAAGTGACCTACAAACCAAAACCGACACCGCTGGCGCAGATAGTTTCAAAAACCGCAGCGGCAGGCAGTCGCCTTGAGCGATTTGGTGGGCGCATTTATCCTTCTATTTTGCCACGCCATTTCTTCACCCACTCGGCATCCATCCGAGCCAGACGGGCCTTCTTCAAGTTCTCCTTCATAATCCATTGTACTTCTTTGTCCGATTTAACCAACCATTTCTCCATCAGCGCTTGACCTTCTACCGGCAGGGCTACCACTGCGACACTCCAGCAATAGCCCAACCCTTTCCGCAGCGTCAAGAAATCTTCGCTTCGGCGATTGTCTGTTCGTTCAAGGGAAGTGGTGATCCCATCCAAAATCTGCAAGACTTCCCTGCTATGCTCAACTCGACCAAGCAGACGGGGTTCACAGAGTGCCGCCGCGACCGCTCTTTGCTCTAACGGCGTTCCTTGACTCCAGTCTCGCATCTCCGCTATCAACTGCTCCATATCTACATCGCCAAGCCGCTGGAGTGCCATAGCGACCGCCTCGCGAATGCGCCACCGCGGATCGGACGCATGTTGACGCAAGGTCTTCAAGAGGTTGTGATTGCCTTCGGCGAGTAAGCGTCCCAATCCGACGAGGCCACAGAAGGCAAGGAATTCGTAAGGTGAGTTTGTCGGGGCTTTATTGGCTGTGCAGGTAATATATCTTTGAAAGAGTTGTAGATCGCCTTCATCCGCTACGACTTGAGCCAACTCAATGTTACCACGTGGTCCTGGTAGCCCAGACTCCCTTAACAAATACGAATCCCAATTGTCGAGTGCACGCAATTGAGTTCGGTACTCATCCGCTTTCGTCACGGTTGGCTCCAATATTCTTCTCAAAATTCATCTGGATTACGCTCTGCGCGCCCAACTAAGGGCTATATAGTCACTACCTATCTATCATCACCCCGATACGGGTGAATGGTGGGTAGTAGTCCGATAATGGCCTACAAGTCTATCATAATATTTTACCATTATGATTAAAAAAAGCTACAGTGGGCTTAACAATTAGTAATTAGCAATTAGTAATTAACAATTGGGAGGGGGGAGGGAAGGATGAAGGATGAAGGATGAAGGATGAACCCCACCGGGGCAGGTGATGAGGGGGGAGGGCAGTGGGGAGCTTGTGGCAGAGAATGGCTATGCGTGATGTGGCGGGGATCTGTCGATCCCCTCCGAGCGATTCCACCCCCTCCGAGCGATTTCACGGAAATTCCTGAAGAACCAAAGCTACTTCAGTGGCGCGGCTTGCGGGGCTGTTGTGGCTTTTTTTTGTTTTGAGGCATGGTTTTAGCTTATTTCTTGGGGAGTAATTTTTGGGGTGGCCGGCTTGGCAGCCGCGTTACGCACGGCCCGCACGGTGTTGACTATAAACAGGAGTACGGCCACTACGTTGAGCAAGCCACCCCATTGCCGTCCGGGCAGCCAGATGGCCAGGTCTCCTACAATTCGCAGGAACAAGGAGAGATGAAGCAGAGCCAGGTGGGTGTAGAAGCTGGATTGAAAGGGGATCGGTTTGCCTACGACTGCCGGGAAGATGATGGGGGCGTGGCCGAAAATCATAGAGATAACAAAGCCTACAAAGACGGCATGGAGGATGGCATCGTACTGCAATCCAGCAATGACCCCCCCATAAAGCAGCCCCAGCCCTGCCCCGATTGCCAACCAACCGTAGCCGGTGAGCAGGCAGACGGCGATGAAACGGGTCAAGCCTGATCTGCGCACCGTGTACCGGGCAATGTCGTAGCGAAGCAGCCACAAGGCCAGGGCAAGCATCCCTCCGGCAGTTAATCGCACGCCGAGATTAAAGGTCACCGGCGAGGCAAGCAGTGCTTCGACGGCATTGAGGACAAGCCCGGCCGAGAGGAGGCCGGTGGCGGCGACAAAGAGTATTTGCACCGGACCGGATAGATGCAGGATCCGGCTCAATTCTAATCGCTCGCCGGCGATGGTTAAAATCAAAAAACCGCTCCACCAGTAGACAACGGTATAAATGGGCCAGCCCAGCAACCATAAACCATTCCCGACCAACCAGAGCAGGGAGCCCACAGCCATAGTGATGGTAAAAGGGGCCATGTGCATGCGGAGAATAAAGACAAAAACAAGCACCAGGTTCAAACTGCCCAGAGTCATTAACAGGGGACCGGTTGAACCGGGTATCCCGACAATCAGGGCCAACGCACCCAGACCGGTCAAGAACGGTCCCACATAAGTCCAGCGATGCTTCGGACCTGTTTTGGGTAAAGCGGAAAGCGCCACGGCCCGTTCCACTCCGATGAGGGTGCCCAAAAAACCGGAGATCATCAAGGGACCGTGGTTTATCGGCAAAGTCGGGCGGAGGGTCGGCCAACTCCAGCCCAGCCGAATCAGTCCGGCCCACATAGCAGTGAGTAAGGCCAGGAAGCCCAGGGCCAGTAAGGGTAGTCGGAGGCGGTCGAATTTTTTCATAATTGTTGGTTAGTTGGTTGGTTAGGGTTTGAGTAGTAGTAACAGCATCAACACCTGGGTTTTGGCGGCGATGCTGTGGGATAGGTTAGGGGGCATATGCACCCAGGTGCCGGTTTGGGCGGCCATGGCCTCGTCTCCCAGGGTTAAATCGGCCTCGCCCTGGACAAAGTAGAGCATGGCTGCTTGCGAGGCGGTATGTTCGCTCAGTTCCTGTCCGGCGGCGAAAGCAAACAGAATAACCTTCACCTGGTCATCGCTGTAAATCGTGCGACTGATAATGGTATCCGGGGAGATATCTTGAACCTGTTCGAACAAACTGGCCAGGTATGTATAGGTTTGATTCATCATTGCATACTCCATGTCGCTTAGGATTCGTAAAAATATAGGTTCCTGCAAGTTCTGGAGATTGGAGATGGGTCATTAGAGTTGAGCAGTTACTGTAAAAGCCACAACCACCCAGGCGGCAAAAATTACGGCATGAAAAATCTCGGTCAGGCCCAGGCGAACCAGGCTGAGCGATTTTTTGTCCTGCCATTGCCAGGCTCCCCATAAAATTTTTAGGGTGACCGGGACAAAGGCCAGGGGGATCAGCCGGGGCGCTTGTTGCCAGGTGACTAACAAAAAAACAATGGTCAGGGTCATCGTTTGGTAAGCCAGGCATGCTTTGGCTTTGACCAAGCGTTGGCCAAGGCGGTCGGGGGCGGGTTGGCGCGGCTGCTGGCGCACTTTGAGCTTGATGTAAAAGACGGTGCCGCCAAAGTAAAGCGCGTTCAGCCACCACAGCGTGGCAGCCGTGGGGTCCAGGCGACCGCTGGCCGCGTAATAGGCCATCGGAGCGCCCAAAGCCAGGCCAAAAATACCGGCCAACTGGCCAATGGCGCTCATCTCCTGCCGGCGAGAGACCAGCCACAGGTAAAAAAGGAGTAACAGCCCGCCCGCCAGTCCCAGCGGCACCAACCCCCATAAGCCCTGGGCCACAACAAGCCAGCCACCACTCAGGGCAGCAATGCCCCCGTAAATGGCCACCCAGCGCCAGAGGTAAAGGCGATTGGGGCTGCTGCGCCGGCGTGTTTTGACCAGCGTGGCCAGCGGGTAACGCACCAGAAAAAAGCCAAAGGCGGCTATTAGCAACCCTACTACTGGCCAAGGCCAGGTCGGGGCAATCATTAATCCCAACAGCAAGGGCACAATTAACATGGCCCACGAACCATGTTCTTTGGGGAAGGGTGGTTTGAGGGACATGGTACTAATGGTGGTGGTCAGGGGCAGGGGAAATGTTCTCTGCTCCGGTCAGCTTACCCACCAAGCGCTGGGGTTGGTGAATCAAGGTTGGCAGGCATTGAGAGCAAATCCAGGCCTGCTCCCCGGCGTGACGCAGGGCGACCAGGGGAATTTCTGTTTCGGGACGACGACAGTTAAGACAGTAATAGATTGTATTTGTTTCTTGCATTTAAGGCGCTCCTAATTGAATCATTTCTGTATGGTACGAATGTGGGCCACAATGTCAAAAAGGTCCTTATCTTTGAGGGCAGGATTCCCCCCTTTCGCAGGCATCCCGACCCCGGTCGTGTTGAGCGGATCGCTGGGGTCACGACCAACTTTGATAAAACTAACCAATTCGTCGTCGGTTTTACCGGCAATGAATTGACTGCTGGTCATATCCTTACCCAGCCCCCCCTGGATGCCCTCGCCCGTCGGACCGTGGCAGGCGGCGCACGTACTGGCAAATAGTTTCTGACCGGCAGCCGCGTCCCCACCGGATATCTGGGCCGGTGCTTCTTTGGCCTGGGCTGAGGTTGTATCACCGGTGTTCGGCTCAAGCGCAGCCAGTTTGGCGACAGATGGACTGACTTGAGTGACCCACACCGCAACCGCAGCAAACAGTACAAAGAGTATAGCTAAAAGTGAAGCAATGAATAAATTTTCGTTGCCATTTTTGTTTTTATCCATAAATTTATGACCTCCTTATAACCTGGACAAGCCCTTACCAGGACAGGCTAGAACCAAACAAGTAAGGGGAGTAGGGAGTAGGGAGTAGGGGTG
The DNA here is from genome assembly GCA_034409055.1 of Anaerolineae bacterium. Classification (GTDB taxonomy): domain Bacteria; phylum Chloroflexota; class Anaerolineae; order 4572-78; family J111; genus DAOUMU01. The sequence continues at coordinate 6,483 of DAOUMU010000217.1, read as the reverse complement.
ATATTGCCTACTGCCTACTTCGTACTCCATACTCCCTGGTTAGAGATTTTCTTGCTCAACGGGCAAAAATTTCATAGTCAAGACAGTAATTGAATAATTTAATGGTGGTGATGCTTCTGGCCATCTTCGACTGCCATTGACGAATCTCAGTAGATCCAAATTTGAGGAGCCAGCACGCCTACGTGCGGCGTTATTCGGCACGTGGGCGTGCCTCACTTCGCAAAAATTGGATCCACTGAGATTGCATTTCATACATCACCTCGATTGTCAAAAATAACATAGGCTCCAAACAACGGTAACACGATCCAGGCCAGCAGCGAACCGAGAAAGAGCCAGGTCAGACTGTCACGATAGGTCTGCATGGCGTAGATACCGGCCGGTCCCAGCACGTCCAGGGAGGCGTTGATGCTGATCAGGGCCGACATCTTAAAGACTTGCAGGGGGTTGAGCAGGGCCAGGTTGAAGAGGGTAGCGATGGGTAACTTGAAGGCCAGCGTGGTACCCATCAAGCCCAAGTCGCCGATAAAAACGAGTGTCAACCACAAGAACAAAGCTACGCCAGTGGCCACGGCGGCCTTGCGAGCCAACACGCTGATGAGAAAGCCCAGGCTCAACATCCCCAGGGCCAGAACGAAAGCGAAACTAACCAGCAGAGCGTATGCCCCCGCGTCGGTCTGACCGCCTCGGCCGGCAATAATCAGGCCCGACAGGCCAAACCCCAAGGCCAACGCTCCTAACAGGGCCGTAGCCAACCCCAGATATTTCCCCAGCAGCACTTCGGCCCGGTTGACAGGTTGGGAGAGAAGATAGGAGAGCGTGCCTCGCTCCCGTTCCCCGGCCAGGCTGCCTGCGCCAAGGGTCAAGGCCATCAGAGGCACGATCAGCAAGACCAAATTGACCAGGCTGGCAGCGGTGCGGCCAAAGCCGGCAAAGCCACTGTATCCCGTCCCTCCACCGCTAAGCGACAACCATGACAGCAGCAGAGCCAGTCCGGTAAAAGCCGCCGCATACAGCACAAACCAGCGGTTGTTCAAGGAGTCGTTGATTTCTTTTTTGAGTAGCGTGGCTACGATTTTAGGTTCCATAATTGCCTCGTTTCACGTCACTTGCCCGATGGGTTCACGTTTCAAAATCCGTTCTCAAGCTCAAAATCACTGATCTCAATCTCTTCTGCCCACAGAGTCTGTAGAGGGGCCATTTTGGCCGAGGGGGAAACGGCCACGCGCAGGCCCAGGCCGTTGCCACTGGCGGTAAAGCCTTGCGCCTGAAGCAGACTCAGGGCATTGTCACGCATGGTTTCGGGCACCATCACTTTGAGCCTGAGGGTCATTCCCAGGCGATGGGCCAATTCAGCCGGAGTGTCGCAGGTCAGTTTAAGTTGACCCGCTTCCAAAACCAGCACTCGGGTGGCCAATCTTTCCACCTCTTCCAGGCGATGGGAGGTAAAAAGTAAAGTTTTGCCCCGGGCTTTTTGTTGCCAGAGTAATTTTATAAAATCATCGCGAGCGGTGGTATCCAGATTGCTGGTTGGCTCGTCGAGAATCAGCAGTGGCGGGTCAGCCAGCAGGGCAATGGCCAGGGCCAGGCGTTGCTTCATCCCGCCGGATAGGGCGGCGACAGGCTTATGGCCGTGTTCAGATAGCCCCACTTCGGCCAGGGTCTGGTCAACGCGGGTGGTGGGGACTCGTTTCAAGCCGGCATAAAAAAGCAGGGTGTCGCGGGCGGATAAATCATCGTAAAAAGCCAACTCCTGGGGTACGTAGCCCACGGCGGCCCGGGCTTTTTTGCCCTCTTTTTGGGCGTCAAAGTTATTGAGGCACAATTCTCCTTCCGCCGAGAGCAAGCCCAGCAGGCTGCGGATAATGGTGGTTTTGCCCGCGCCGTTGGGCCCCCACAAAGCCACGGCTTCGCCCGGAGCGACGGCAAAGGATAGGTTGTCAACGGCGGTGAAACTGCCGAATTTTTTGGTAAGGTTAGTAACTTTGATCATAGGCGTACTTCCTGTAGTTTGTGTTGCATATTGCGTATTACGTGTGGTAGATTTTTGATGTGATGTCGACCGTTCACTTGTAAGGAGGGCAGGATTTAATCCGCTTTCAGAAAGAGGTGGTTGCCGTCCACGCTCCTTGGCCGACGAGTAACCAAGAGCTATCGTCGCACTGGCCATAGCCAGCAGGCTGGCAGCGATGGCCCACATTGGCCAGACCGGGCCAGCAGGGGGCAGGGTGATAACCGGGATGATCGGGGTCATGAGGGGGGCTTCGTCGGTGAATTTGGGTTTGGGTTGAAAGATGGGAAAGGCCCGGGCGGCCAGGTCGATGGCTTGTTGAGCGGGGCTAAGTTGAAAGAGGCGCAGTTGGGCGTTCTTGTCCATCATATTCTCAAACAGGCTTTTGGAGACGTAGGGTAAATCGCCCAACTCATCGCCGTTCACGTCGTAGCCGGTGTAGTCACTCCAGAAGTTGCCCTGACCGGCCACGGTAAAGTCATTGCCCTTAAAATCGCCGCTACCGGTCAGGCCAACCTGCTCCAGGTTATCGATAAAACTATTCTGGCTAAAATAATTACGTTTGACCGAGGGGTTAAAGAGCAGACCCATGTCATTGTAGACAAAGGCGTTGCGGCTAAAATGCTGGCTCACGTCGACAGACCAGGGCGAGTTGTCAAAATACATGCCTACCCGGTTGCTGCTGAACAGGTTGTCGGTTGCTTCCACGCCATCCATGTCTTTCAAGCCAATACCGTAACCACTGGGGCCACGATTGTTGGCGAAAATATTGTGACGCAGGGTCAAACGACGACTGTACATCAGAAACGCGCCGACCGAGTTACCTTCGATCCAATTATTTTCGACCAGGTTGTCATCGCAATACATAAAGTGCAGGCCATAACGCCCATTGGTGATCACGTTATCGCGAATGATCGCCCCGTTGTTGTACCACAGCACCACGTCGCGCCCTCGGTCCACTCGATTGCCAACGACTTCAGCATCTTGACTATACCAAACCCGGATACCATCCCCCCGGGCCGGTACGTCCAAATCTTTGGCCCCGATGACGTTGTAAGCAATGCGGCTGTTTGCGGAATCCTTAATGTAAATACCGAACAGCGTGTTTTCCAGGCGATTATTTTCGACGACCAGGCCCGGCGATTTATCAACGACAATCCCGGCGTTTTCTTTATCCAACCGGGTCCCGCTATTGCGAATTACCAGGCCGCGAATGGTCACCTGGGGAGCATTGTTGACTTCGATGACGTGACCCTGGTTGTTACCGTCGATGATGGGCCAATCGATCCCTTCGAGCGTGATCGATTTTTCAATGACGAAATTACCCTGGTACAGACCGGGCGGCACTTTAATCACCTCACCCGGCCGGGCAGCATCAATGGCCGTTTGCAGGTTGAATGATGAATGATGAATGGCGAATGATGAATGGTTGGCCAAGAGGTCATTCTCCCCCGTATAGACGGTAAGAGTGAACGGGATGAGTATGAGGGTTGTGAGTAAAGTTATAAGCATACGTTTCATCGTTATCTTCTTTATTCGCCATTCGTTCCGCCATTCGCCACTCGCTCTACCAGCGGCTTATAGGCCCGCCGCTGAAGATAAAGCCCCACCAAAATCAGGACCGAGGCGGTCGAGGCCATCAGCAGCCCAAAATCTGCGTAGGCAACAGTCTTGAATTGGCCAATGATACCCTCGCCCAGGATGGTCGGGGTAAACGGTTTAACGGCGTTTGAAAGGGCAGCGTTGGGATCAAGATTTTGGCCAAAGTTGTTGAGCCAGAAATAAAGGTCGGCCAGAAAGACAGGGGGGAGGAAGATGGCCGGCAGACTCAATACAGCCGCCCAGGGTGAGTGAATGAAGACGGCGGCCAGCACCAACAGCCCCAGAGCGCTAATGGCAAAAATAGAAATCGATTTCTCAAATTGAGCCGCCTCGCTCAGAGGGCGCATACCAATGTAATGGTTCAGGCCATCAATTTCCCTGACATCACCCTCCAAGTGATTGACATAGGCGTGGACCACCAATCCTCCAGGATATTGAGGCGCATGCAGCACCAGGCTCCAATAAGGCAGAAAGATGGAGATGATGATTAAAATTGCGGCGCTGGCCAGACACAGGGTGGGCCAGATGTAACGCATCCGGTGGGCAGCCAGTTCCTCGGCGGGAGCACGCGGGCCAACGATACGCTCTAATTTGTCTGTGGCCATCATTATGTTACCTCTTGGTGATTTACGATTTACGATTGATGATTTGTGATTTTGGATTTTTGGCGTGAAACGTGAAACGTGAATTCTTTACGGTGTTAACGGGTTCACGTTTCACGTTTTCACGTTTTACTTATCCAGCATCGCGCTGGCTCCATCAGGCTTGACCAGCAAGTAACCGGTCATCTCCAGATGGAGGGCAGAGCAGAACTCGGTGCAGTAGTAGCTGAAGACACCCGGTTCCTCGGCGTCAAATTCAAACGTAATGTGCTCACCCGGTTCAATACTGAGATTGATATTGTAGGCCGGGATGGAAAAACCGTGAGTGGCGTCGTAGGCTCGCTCGATGTTAGTGATGTGCCAGATCACGTGGTCGCCTTGCTGGATTTCGACGTGTTCGGGCGTAAAGTGAGAGCGGACGGCGGTCATAAAGACCTCCACCTGGTTACCGTTGCGGACCACCTTCTCCTCACCAGCCTGCACGGCGTTGGGTGACACAGCTTGACTATGCGGGTCCCAGCCAATTTCAGGGTACACTTCCCAGGGGCTGAGCTTGTCGTATTTAATCATCTGGGCGTAGTGGGGTTCACCCAAACCGATGGGCATATCGTACAGAAGCTGCATGTTATCGCCGGTGTTGTCGATGTCGATCAACTGGAAGTTCTGCGGCAGCAGCGGTCCGACGTTGGCAAAGCGGTCGATGGCCCATTTGTTCATGGCCACCAGATATTTCCCATCCGGACTGACGGTATCTCCTTCAGCCGTCAACAAGTGGCCGATGTTATAATGCACGTCGATTTTGCTGACCAATTGCCAGGGCTCTTCCGGGTGCAGGTCGGCAAAGTCACCCCCCAGGGTCCAGCGAGCCACGGCGCTATCCAGGAAGAGGCTGGTGTAGGCATAGCCCTGGTTGTCAAACTGGGTGTGCAACGGTCCCAGGCCCACTTCGACCTGGGCTTCTTTGACCTCATCCAGGGCCAGCACCGGCACGCCGTAATCGTCGGTATCCCCTTGACCGGCCTCAATGGCCGCCATGATTTTGTCAAAGCTGTAAACGGTGACGTGGGGATCCAGCTTACCGGAAACGACCAAAAATTTGCCGTCGGGGGTGATATCGACGCCGTGGGGGCTCTTAGGCTCGGGTGTCAGATAGAGAATGCCTTCGTCAACGGCGGTTTGCAGGCTGATCACCGGAAAATCGTTAACCTCTATCGTTTTGCCAGCCTTAAAGACTTCCTCGGCCTTGACCAGGTTAATAATATGCAGGTAATCGGTATCGCCTTGAGAAGCACCGGCTTCAAAGGGAGGATTACCGGATTCAATGCCACCGGTGGCCCGCTCGGCGTTAAAGGAGTTGCAGAAAATCCAGCCTTCGCTGGCCAGCTTGCCCGCGTCACACAGGTCTTGCCAGTAGGGCGGCAACTCGATGGTGAAAGAGTTATCTTGATCAATCCGCCCCTTATCGCGATCAAATTTCCAAAGGGTGACCATGCCCCGGTATTCGTCGTTATAGCTATCGAGCACCGCATATTCCCAGCCCAGGGGAGCGGCATATTGGCCGCCTTCAATCACGTACTCTGTATTGGGCGTAACCATTGTGCCGCCGTGGTCATTGATGGCCACCGGATTTTTAACAAGCTGCTTGGTTTCAAAATCCCGCAGGTCGATCACGGCCACGCGGGCGTTGGCCTTGTCGTTGATAAAGAGATACTGGCCGTCGTAATCTCCCCCGGTTTCGCTTATCGCCGGATGGTGAGTGTCGGCCCAACGGACTTCTTTACCGCTGACATTACCTTCAGCCAAGACCTCATTGCCCGCCCCGTAGCCCCAGCCCTGCCAGGGTTCCGGGGTAAAGACGCCGATCACTTTCAACAGGCGCATGCTGGGCACGCCAATGACCAGCACCTGTCCGGAGTGGCCGCCTGAAGAAAAGATGGCGTACTCGTCGTGTACCCCGGTGGGCAAGTAGGTTTTCAGGGCCGCAGTGATATCGTCGGGACTCAGACCGCGGGCCTCGGCAATAGCGGCCGCCTCTGCGCTGAGGCCGCTCCCGGCCGGTCCGGCTGCTTCCTGGCTACCACCACGCTCGCTGGGAGCAGCCGGCGACTGGGGTGATTGAGGCACCAGGGAGCAGCCGGCCACAATTAAAAAGGTTAATACGATCAGGATTAAAATGTTTCGTTGCATGATTTTCGCCCCTTCTTGGTCAATAGGCCCTCACCCCCAACTCCTCCTCCAGTTGCTCCAAGCGGGTCCGTCCCACAGGGAGGC
>DAOUMU010000216.1:0-9406 GCA_034409055.1 Anaerolineae bacterium | reverse complement strand
GAGTGGAGCGCGTATCGAAGGGTGCGGTTTTGCATCGAATCGGCGCGTTTACCGCACCCTTCGATACGGTTTCCGCTGCGCTCCAACCTACTCAGGATGCTACCTGACTAATTACGCATAATCGGTTGGTGATTATATCACGGCTGCTTGGCTTTGACGACTCACTCAGATATAATGATATATGTCACCGGCAAAGCGTGAGATTTATTACTGGCTATTTTTGACGAATTTTGGTATCCTTATTGTAGGAGCATTTTTTACTTTGGTTCTGGGCTTAAAGTAGGGGGTTTTAATTACTTGTCACAAAACCTTGTAGACGATGCATCCCCATGCGTCTACGGCGGGCATAGGGATGCCCTGGCTACGTTTTGCAACAGAAACTATTAGTTCTTGTTGCAAAACCCTGTAGTAGACGCATCCCCATACGTCTACGGCGGGCATAGGGATGCCCTGGCTACGTTTTGCAACGGAAACTATACAAAAAATCGAGGAGGTTTCATTATGAAAGTCTGGATTGATCGCGACAAATGTGAATCAAATTTGTCAGCTTGCCTGTCGTGTTTTGGGCAACTGGTACGGACCGGGGTGCCTGATCGTGGTTGTATCATGGATTACGAGGATGATGGCTCGGAAGATATGACTATTTTTATGTTTTCCGATGGTGAGGAACGAGAACCGATCTTCATTCCTAAGGAGGATCGGGAACTGGTAGCCTATGAAGGCTGGACCGAGTTTGTCGACTGGGAACCGGCATTTCGGAAAAATGAGGGGGCAGAGCGCATTGTAAAAAAGGAAGAGACGGGCGAGTAACCTCTCCCAATCAACCAACTAAATGAACTCACTACTCAACCCAAATAACCCCCTGTTCAATCTGGCCCGTTCGGGCCGGCGCTTGCCGCATATTATCTTGGCCGTTGTTTTTAGTTTTGTCTTTCCCCTGGCGGCCCAACTCAGTGGGGGGATTGTGGCCGCCATCATTGTTTTGGGGCTATCGATATGGGGCGCGACTATCCCCTTTGATGATTCCGGCGCCTTGATGAACCTCATTCAGCCCGATACGGCTTTCGAACAGTTCATTTTTTTGGTGCTGGTCTTTGCCCCCATTTTTTTATTTTTGTGGATCTGGCTGGCTTTGTATGAAAAACGGCCTTTGTGGACCATCGGTATGGAATGGTCAGGCGCCTGGCAGAAATATTTGCGGGGGTTAGGGGTTGGGTTATTGATGTTTGTGGCGGCCATTAGCCTTTCGGCTGCCTTTGGCTACATTGCTTTTGAAGACGGCAATCCCCAACAGCAAGGTCTGACCGTCTTGGGGGGTATCCTGCTGGTCTTTTTGGGCTGGGTCGTCCAGGGGGCGGCCGAGGAAGCCGTGACCCGGGGCTGGCTTTTCCCGGTGGTCGGTGCTCGATACAATCCAGGGCTGGCCATCGTTGTGTCGTCGGCCATTTTTGCGGCTTTTCATGGCCTGAATTTTGTGGGATTGGGCATGGAACCGCTGTTTGTTGGATTAGCCCTGCTGAATCTCTTTCTGTTTGGCGTTTTTGCCGTGCTCTATGCTCTCTACGAGGGTAGCTTGTGGGGGGTGTTTAGCATTCATGCTGTCTGGAACTGGGCCCAGGGTAACCTGTTTGGCTTTGAGGTCAGTGGGGGAGGCGCTCCAGGAGGGACCCTGTTTAATTTAATGGAAGTCGGTCCTGATGTGATCACCGGTGGTCCCTTTGGCCCCGAGGGGGGACTGGCGGTGACGGTGGTGTTAGTAGTGAGTTGTCTGCTTGTTGGGTGGGCCAGCCATAGACAGAGTAACTTGTGAAGTTGAAATAGCATTTTCTTCCCTTGACAATCTCAATCCTCCCGGTCATAATATCCCCCTCTTGTTTTTCTGCGATTAGCCTTTGGCAATCAATCGCTTCACTACCGGACAGTTTTGTGGAGAAACCCGGTTTTTCACGGTTTGAGCAAACAATTTGTGCTGAAAAGTCGTTTTTGTTTGCCAAGGATGATAAATTTCAAGCGAAAAAACCGGGTTTCTGAGCTTGTTATAAAAAGTGTCCGGTAGCAAATCAATCGCCAATTTTAGGGGGATAAGACAAATGTCCGAAGCTACTGAAAAAATCAAAGAAAACCTGGCCGCTCAGCAGTACATCGCTACAGATGAAATCGCGACGGTCATCTACCTGGCCGAGCAGTTGGGGAAGCCCGTGCTCAACGAAGGGCCGGCCGGGGTGGGTAAAACCGAGCTAAGCAAGGCCTGGGCCAGGGCGACCGGCCGTAAACTCATTCGCCTGCAATGCTACGAAGGGCTGGATGAATCGAAAGCCCTCTATGAGTGGGAATATGCCAAGCAGATGCTCTATACCCAGTTGCTGCGCGACAAGTTGCACGATGTCATTGACAAGACCGGCTCGTTGCAAGAGGCGGCCGATCGGATTGCGGCCGAAGAAGAGGTTTTCTTTTCGGAACGATTTTTACTGCCCCGCCCCCTTTTACAGGCCCTGACCTCTGACAGGCCGGTCGTTTTGCTGATTGATGAGATTGATCGGGCCGATGTCGAGTTTGAGGCATTTCTGCTGGAGGTGCTGAGCGAGTTTCAGGTTAGTGTGCCCGAACTGGGTACGATCCAGGCCAAGCATCCCCCGGCCGTCTTTCTGACCAGCAACAACACCCGCGAATTGAGCGAGGCCCTCAAGCGTCGCTGTCTGTACCTCTTCCTTGATTATCCCACTGTGACAGAGGAGTTGGAAATTGTCCGTTTAAAAGTGCCGGATTTGGCTCCGAAACTGGCTCAACAAGCCGTAGAATTGGTCCACCAACTACGCGACCTGGATTTAAAAAAATCCCCTTCCATTAGCGAAACCCTGGATTGGGCCCGGGCCCTGGTCAGGCTGAATGCCGGCCAACTGGATCAAAAAACTGTCGAGACCACTATGACCGTCCTGCTTAAACACGAAACTGATATCACCCGAGTCAAACGCGCTCTGGCCAAGCATGGCATCAAGGGGGGGCGCAGTCAACCCGGTCGGGGTGGATTTGACCCGGATGATTGGAGCAGTTACCGGCTGTTGAGGCGTTGAGAGGTGGAGCGTGAAGCGTTTCGCCATTCGTCGTTCGTCGGCGGCCGGCGGTCGTATTAAGGGGGACATATGGAACAGGGAATCGTTGATTTCATTGCCGGGCTGCGAGCAGCCGGGGTGCGTATTTCAATTGCTGAAAGTGAGGATGCCTTCAACGCGGCCCGGTGCATGGGGGTTCTCAGTCGGGCTGATTTCCAGGACTCGCTCCGGGCCACCCTGGTTAAAGAGGCCAAGGACCGGCCCATCTTCGATCAACTGTTTCCCCTGTATTTTGGCAGTGGGGGGCCACCCTTACAGAACTTGATGGAGGACCTGTCAGCGGAGGAGAAAAAGTTATTGGCCCAGGCGTTGCGGGCCTTGCTGGAGCAGATGCGCTCGGAGCAGGGCCGGCCGGGCCGGTCACCGCAGCCGGGCGACAATTATTCCCCCCTTCAAAACCAAATTGATAATTTAATGCAGTTGTTACAATGGCTGTTGCAGGGCCAAAACCCGAGCCAGGAAGCGCTCGACCGGGCCGGACAACAGGCCGGTTTGCCGCAGGCCGATCATCCCTATCAGCAGCCATGGGTGCAGCGGCAGATGATGCGCCAGTTGGGTATGCAGTTGCTCGAGCAATTAATGGCCCAATTGGCCGAGTTATTGGCCGAACTGGGTATGAGCCGGGAAGCCATCGACCAGTTGCTGGCAGGCATGCAGGCCAACCGGGAGGCCCTGGCCGAACAGCTTGCCCAGCACGTGGGGGCCTCGATTGCCCGCCAGCGGGCGGAGAACCAGCCCGATAGACAGGAGCAGGCGGTCGATTTGATGCAGTGCCCTTTTAAGAGCCTGAGCGAGAGCGAAGCCGAACTGTTGCGCGAGCAGATACGACGCCTGGTGAGCCAATTACGGAGCCGGGCAGCCCTGCGCCGCAAAAAAGGCAAAAGTGGTTTGCTGGACGTCAAAAAGACCCTGCGGACCAATTTGCGTTACGGCGGGGTCCCGCTCGAACTCAGATTCAAGACTCGTCACCTCAAACCCAAGTTATTGCTCATCTGCGACGTTTCGACCAGTATGCGGGCCGTGGTCGAGTTTTTGCTGCGGATGATTTACGAGCTACAGGACCAAGTAGCCAGTGCCCATAGTTTTGCCTTTATTGACGACCTGGAGAGTATCAGTGAAGATTTTGCCGAATATCCCCCTGACGTAGCCATTGAGGTTGTTCTGACCCGCCTGCGGCCCGGCCATTACAACACGGACCTGGGCAACAGCTTGAACACCTTGATGCGCCACCACGCCGCTACCATTGACCACCGCACCATCGTTATTTTTGTGGGGGATGCCCGCAACAATTATAACGACCCCCGCCTGGATTTAATGGACCGGATTAAACGACGCAGTAAGCGAGTTATCTGGCTTAATCCAGAACATCCCCGCCAATGGGGCACCGGTGATAGCGATATGCTTGAATACCTGCCCTACGCCAACACCGTCCACCGGGTGAGCAACATGGCCGAGTTAACCGCAGCGGTCGACCGGTTGCTCACGGCGAATTGAACCTCCACATCCGACTTGCCTCGCCCTTACTTTTGGAGAGGTTACCATTCTTCGTACTGACCTGGCGACCTGGGTTCACCTAACCCACAGGTCACGGACCTGCTCCGAGCTAAGAAATTTGTAACTACCTGCCATGTCATTCTGAACAGGTGAAGAATCCCCAAGGTTTTGGTAAAGTAGACCTCTTTTGGACCAAAGTTTCGGGGATTCCTCGTCGTTTATGCCCTTTGGGTACTGCGCTCCTCGGAATGACATGAGGGTAGGCAGTTACAGAAATTTAACCTTATTAAGGGGTACTCTGGTCACAATAGTTAGAATCATCCCCCGATTCCTAACCGTTTTTTTATGACTTTTATATGTTCGTCTAGTGAATGCATGTTAAATTAATCATACCTTGTTGGTAATACGATCCGGACTGGAGACGAAACCAACATATTGATTACGAGGAGCGAACATGAGCACTACGAGACCTATTCGTAAACCGGACTTCACGGCCAGGGACATTGGCGATCAGACCCTACTCTACAGCGCCAAGGAAGAGGTGGTCCATATTCTCACCCCCCCGGTCCAATTTATCTGGAAACTTTGCGATGGCCAACATACCCTGGCCGATATCGAGCAAGCCATTCTGACCAATTTCTCCATATCGGATAAATGTGAGGTTCGACAGTGTATCCGGCACGTGCTGGATATTCTTACGGATAAAGGGCTATTGCAGCAGCCGGCTTGATAGTATAAATTCAGCCATAATAGTTAGAATCCGGCCCAAAATCCTAACTTTTTTTATATGAGTTTCATACGTTCGTCTAGTGTAAGCATGGTAGATTTATCATGCTTCTTTGTTTTTAATGAGCGGTTCAGACCTTTAGGGTTTCTATGAAGGTTAAAAAATTAATTGGGGTAGGCCGGCGGGCATCCCCATGCCCGGCCATCTATCCCCAGATATTTTCTTAAGTTCCATTAGAACCCTAAAGGTCTCTCCAGGGAGGGATTATGAGTACGACCAAACCTAAACGTAAACCGGGTATTGTGGTTAAAGACATTGGTGGTGAGGTGCTGCTCTACAGCGCCGACGAGGAGGCGGTCCATATCCTCAACCCCACCGCCCAACTGCTCTGGGAACTTTGCGACGGGGAACATACGGTGGCCGACATGGAGCAAGCCATCCGGGCCAAATTCGCCGTGCCTGCTAAATACGATGTGGCCCAGGATGTTCGGCAAACGCTGTCTGTTTTTGCCGAGAAAGGATTACTCCAGTCATGAGCTTGCGTAAGAAGAGACTCATTTTGATGATTGGGGGGACGTCCGTTTTGCTGCTTGTCGGTTTTGTCATTGTCGTTGGCCTGATTATCGGCCTGGTGTTATGGAATTACCTGACCGGTGAGTCTGAGCCGGTCATCAAACGGCTCGCCAGGCGGCCTGTGGTCTATGTTCAGTTTGACACGCCGGTGGCCCCGGCCAGCCCGGTCTCTAACCAACCTGTTCAGCCGGTCAGCGATGAGTCTGCTTCATTCCTGGTGGTTGATGCGCCCACGCCTATGGCGCCTGGCTCATCTGATACGGCGGTCCCCTTGCCGGCCAATACCGCCGCGTCGAGCCAACCCCAGGCGGTGGCGGCTGCTTCGACAAACTCTTCCCCCGGTGGGGCTGCGGCCAGTGCGCCTACCGCAACACCCACCCTATCTATGGCCTCACCCCTGGCGACCCCGACGCCAGGTCCGACCGCTACACCTACCACTACCCCAACCCCAGGCCCCAGCCATACCCCGACCTCGACCCCAGGTCCTAATGATACCCCCACCCCGACGCCAACACCGACCAATACGCCTGCTCCGACTTCAACTGTACAATCCCCCGGTAGTATCACCGGCCGGGTGCTTCTGGACGGAGCCCCGGTCAGCCAGGGGGTGAGGCTAAAATTAGAGGATGCCAGCTACAAGGCGGTGGCCGAAACGACCGTGGGCACAGATGGCTCCTACACCTTTACCGGTTTGTCGCCGTCAAGCCAGGGCTACAACGTCTTGTTTGCCCAGGAATGGAACAGCCAATATGAAATGGATGAGGTCATCAGTTGGGGCTGGCTGGGACCGGTGGCCGTAGGGAATGGGGCCACGGTGGAACTGCCCGACTTTGACATCGCCTTGCAAGGCTTTGGCCAGGTCAGTCCCGAACCCAATGCCAGCTTCTCGGCGGCCGCAGTCTCATTCGCCGATCCGATTCAGTTTGAATGGAACGCCTATCCCGGCGCAACCAAATACTGGGTCGACCTGGTGCGGGGTGAGGCACAGAATGTACTCTGGCAATCTGCGCCCGTTCAGGGGACGTCCCTGGCCTTTGACGGGAAGCTCAGTAACGGAAGCCACGTCGAAGCCGGGGAGTATTGGTGGGGCGTAGGCGCCCGGCGCGAGCTGGGCTCGTATACGCTGGCGGTGTACGGCTACCTGCCGGTGTTGATGATTGGGCCGTAAGAAAGCCGGTAATAGTTAGAGCCATGCCCAACTTTCTAACAGTTTTTATATAGCTTTCATATGGTTATCTAGTGAAAGCATGCTTAAATGGTCACAATAGGCAGGGAGCCATGTTGAAAACCATTTTATTAATCTTACAAAAAGGAGTAAATGATCATGTTACGAAAAACCACCCTCTTTATAACTGTACTGGCCTTGCTCGTGCTGAGTATGATCTTCACGGCATCAGTCGGAGCAGGTCCGCCATCCTCCGATAAACCTGGCAACCCGAGCGGCAATGGCATACATCCGATATTGGTACCAGGCAATCCGAAGTGTAAGCCCCTCTATGCCAATGGCTTCAAACCGCATGACGAGCCGCCTCCCCCAGGCACCACCACCTACACCTATCCAGATGGTGTGAACACGGTGAAGATTACCATGAGTGGAGACCAAAAAACCTTCGACTGGCAGTCGACACTCGGCGTTGACGCGGTTATCGTCAAAGGAGGCGATAACGCCGACATCTTTGTATATGATCTACCAGGCAACCCACCAACAGAATCGTTCGGCGACACCATGCTCCACGGACCGGCTAAAGCAGACGGCAAGCTCCGCACCATTAGCCACATCGAGTTCTGCTATGATGTGGAGGTGGCCAATCCAACCCTGGCGACCACCCCCAACCCGGAGAGTGGCATAGTGGGGGACACGCTCAAAGATACGGCTGAACTGTCCGGAGGCTTGAACCCGACGGGCAGCATCACCTTCAAGTTGTACCCGCCGGCTGATGCCACCTGTCAGGGTGATCCGGTCTTCAGCGAGGCGGTCCCCGTCAACGGTAACGACACCTACGGCACGGCCGGCGGTTACGAAGCCAACCAGGTGGGTACCTGGCGCTGGACGGCCTATTACTCAGGCGATGTCAACAACAAGCCGGCCAGTAGCGGCTGTGATAAGGAACTGGTGACCATTGGTCCGGCCGGTCCAACGATAGCCACCACCCCGGATCCAGAGAGTGGCCCGGTGGGTCAGGTCATGCTCAAAGACACGGCTGTCCTGTCCGACGGCTACAACCCGACGGGCGAGATCACCTTCAAGCTGTACCCGCCGGCTGATGCCACCTGTCAGGGTGATCCGGTCTTCAGTGAGGCGGTCCCCGTCAACGGTAACGGCAACTACGGCACGGCCAACGGTTACCCGGCCGACCAGGTGGGCACCTGGCGCTGGACGGCCCACTACTCAGGCGATGCCAACAACGACCCGGCCAATAGCGGCTGTCAGGAGGAGCAGGTCACCATTGGGCCGGCCGGTCCAATGATCGAGACCACCCCGAATCCGGTCATTGGTAAGGTGGGGGACATGCTCAAAGACACGGCTGTCCTGTCGGCTGGCTACAACCCGACGGGCAGCATCACCTTCAAGCTGTACCCCCCGGCTGACGACACCTGTACCGGTACCCCAGCCTTCAGCGAGGCGGTCACCGTCAACGGTAACGGCAACTACGGCACCGCCGGTGGTTACGTAGCCGGCGAGGTGGGCACCTGGCGCTGGACGGCCGACTACTCAGGCGATACCAACAACGACCCGGCCAGTAGCGGCTGTCAGGACGAGCAGGTCACCATTGATCCGGGTACTGCCGTCGAGCTGGCCTCCTTTGAAGTCGAGGCCAACGACGGCCGGGTCATGATCATCTGGCAGACCGGCACCGAGATCGACAACGCCGGTTTCAACATCTACCGGGCTGCCTCGCCGGAGGGACCCTGGCGCAAGATCAACAGTATGCTCATCGCGGCTGAGGGCGATGCGGTTTCGGGTGCCAGCTACACCTTTGCCGACACGCCCGGTCGCGGCATCTTCTACTACCAATTGGAGGACGTGGACTACTTCGGCGTGACCACCCTGCACGATCTGGTCAAGGCCGAGATGGGAACCGCTGTACGCGCCCCTTGGTTCCGGCCGACCATGCCGCAGTTCTAAATCACCAATAGCTTGATAGATAAAAAGGCCGGCGTGTTTTTCACGCCGGCCTTTTTTAATGGTAGGGCAAGTTGTTAGCAACTTGCCCTACCATAGTTTTTCAAACCAAAATTCTCAAATCCTAACTGTTTTCTAAGGATATTCATATAGTTTTACTAGCAAAAAGTGGTATAAAACCGGAGTAAAGAAAAAAATCAGGATCTGATTGGTGTTCTAAAAAGATATAGGCCAGTCATCCGCCTGACTGGCCTGGGACAAGAGGCATACGGCCCAGCCACCGTCACGCTGGTCACGTTCGGTGGTGGCAGGCCGATTGAGGGAATTCGCCTGGCTTCTTTTGGCGGTGGATTCCCCTGCCTGTTTTGATTCTACCTG
>DAOUMU010000215.1:0-20213 GCA_034409055.1 Anaerolineae bacterium | reverse complement strand
GCCTACCCTCATGTCATTCCGAGGAGCGAAGCGACGAGGAATCTCCGGTAACAAGGGCAAATCCAGCCTGAAACAGGAGATTCTTCGCTCCCTGTGGTCGCTCAGAATGACATGGTAGGTAGTTACGGTAATTTTGCTTATTGAGAAGGAATAGTGTATGTCTTTATCTTGGTCGTTCTTTCATGGAAGAGATAGTTCGTTTAGCGAACAATGGCGTCAACGTTTGTCACAGTGGCTCGACCGGCGGGTTGTGCCCGAGTCGGGCCTGATTATGTTTACAGCCCTGCTGGTAGGCATTGGGGCGGGGCTGGGGGCTGTGGTCTTTCGGCGACTCATCCAGGGGGTTCAAACGCTGACTTATGACGGATTGGGCGGGTTGCTGGACGGCATTGCCCCTTTTCACTTGCTTGTTATCCCGGCTGTCGGCGGGGCCATCGTTGGACCGCTCATCTACCGCTTTGCCCGCGAGGCCAAGGGGCACGGCGTGCCCGAGGTGATGGAGGCGGTGGCCTTGCAGGGTGGACGCATCCGGCCACAGGTGGCTGTGGTCAAGGCCCTGGCCTCCTCGATCTGCATCGGTACCGGTGGTTCGGTGGGACGTGAAGGTCCGATTGCCCAGATTGGCTCGGCTCTGGGGTCGACGATTGGCCAGGTGCTCAATCTCTCCGACGAACGGGTCCGTAATCTGGTCGCTTGCGGCGCAGCCGGCGGTATTGCCGCCACCTTTAATGCTCCCATTGCCGGCTCGATCTTTGCTCTGGAGGTGATTCTGGGGCAGTTCCACGCTGTCTACTTTGGCGCGGTCGTCATCTCGGCCGTCACCGCCGACGTCGTTGCCCACCTCTTTGAAGGAAATTTGCGTGCCTTTGCTGTGCCCCAGTATGCCCTGGTCAGCCCCTGGGAACTGGTGTTGTATACCGTGCTAGGGGTCTTGGCTGCCCTGGCTTCGGCTGCTTTTACCCGGCTGCTCTACCTGTCGGAAGATTTGTGGGATGAGTTACGCTTACCCGAATATGTCAAACCGATGCTTGGCGGCCTATTATTGGGGGGCGTGGGCATTCTCACCTTCAAGATTGACGGCTTTCCCCGCGTCTTTGGCGTCGGTTACGACACCATTGGCCAGGTCCTATTCGACCAACTGGCGATCCAGGTGATCTTGGCGCTCCTTTTTATCAAGTTATTGGCCACTATTCTGACCCTCGGCTCTGGTGGCTCTGGCGGCATCTTTGCCCCCTCCCTCTTTATGGGGGCCATGCTGGGCGGAACCTTCGGCCAGATAGTGCACCAACTTTTTCCAGACATCACCGCTCCTGCAGGGGCCTACGCCCTGGTGGGCATGGCCGCCTTTTTTAGCGGCGCGGCTCACGCCCCTGTAACGGCCATTCTTATCCTGTTCGAGATGACCGGCGACTATCGTATCATCCTGCCGTTGATGTTGGCCACAGTGATGAGCACCTTAATCTCTCGTCTCCTTAGCTCTGAATCTATCTACACCCTCAAACTGAGCCGGCGCGGCATCCACTTGCAGCAAGGACAGGACATCGACGTGATGCAAGGGGTGACTGTTGGCGAGGCGATGACCAAAAGGTTGGACGTGGTCCCTCTCAACATGCCGCTGGAGGAGTTGTCAGATGAGTTTGCCCGTACTCACCACCATGGTTTTCCGGTCGTAGACGAAGCGGGTGATTTGGCTGGGGTGGTCAGTATTCAAGATCTCGAAAAGATGCTGGCAGCCGGACCGATTGAAGGCAAAACAGTGGCCGACATTGCCACTACCGAGGGGCTGTTGGTGGCTTATCCCTACGAACCGATGTGGACCGCCTTGCGCCGGCTGGGAACCCGTGATATGAGCCGGTTGCCGGTCGTCGAGCGGGAGGGCTCACGCCGATTAGTAGGCGTGGTCCGCCGGGTTGACATCATCCGCGCTTACAATCACGCCATCGTCAAGCGGGCTCAACACCAGCACCGGGTCGAAGTGCTGCACCTGGGCAAGCTAGATAGTGTCAGCTTTATCCACGTTGACATACCGCCTCAATCGCCTGTGGTTGGACAACGACTAAGTGCCGTCAACTTACCATCAGGCTGCTTGATTGTTTCCGTACGCCGGCAGCGTAAACTGCATGTGGCCCACGGTTACACCGTGTTACAGGTCGGTGATCAGGTGACCGTCTTTGCCGACCACGACTGCATCCCCATCGTACGTCGGCGTTTGACGGGGGAGGCAGTGGAGGATGACCGGTCAGAGGAACATAGCGTCCGGCATCGTGAGTTTACCATCCCGGCCGGTGCTGCCTGCTCCGGCCAGATGGTGCGTGATCTATCGCTGCCTCCCGATTGTATCCTGGTCAGTATCCGTCGAGATGACGAGGTCATCGTGCCCCATGGTGATACTATGCTTCAGGCCGGGGATGTGGTCGAGGTCTTTGGCATCGACGAAGAATTGGCAGAAGCAGAGTTGTGTCTATCGCGCTGAAAACCGGGAAAGTCCAGGGGTATCCTCTTTAAATTTGTTGGTGACGTAGGGGCGAGGCAAGTCGGAGCGTGGCTTGTTTGCTTCGATCACTACCAATCCGACTTGCCTCGCCCTTACTTTTGGAGAGGATACGTTCAGAACAAGAAGTCAGACGGTCGAATTCGGTGATTTCAAGATGGGGAAATTTATTACCTTTATCCTGATGCTTTTTGTGCTGGCTGCCCTACTCCGCATTGACTTTTTCTTCACCATCCTGTACCTCTTTGCCGGCGCTTATATTCTGTCCCACCTCTGGTCCCGGCGCATGCTAAACCATCTCTATATCAGCCGTGACCTGCAACGGCGGGCATTTTTAGGCGATCAGGTGACCGTTACGCTCAAGTTAGAAAACCGCAGCCGTCTGCCTATTCCCTGGCTTATGCTCAGTGAATCTTTTTCGGTTGATTTATCGAGCCCTCCCTTTTTCCGGGAGGTGATTACGCTCAACGGCAAAGCCAGCCACACAGCCCAATACACGCTGAATGCCCGCAAGCGAGGCTACTATCAACTTGGTCCCCTCAATCTGCAAAGTGGCGATTTGCTGGGGGTTAAGCGCGATTTGACCAGCCGTTTTAAGGCGGATTACTTGATTGTCTACCCAAAAATATTACCGATTTCCCAGTTAGGTTTACCCACCCACAGTCCCCAGGTGATTTTGCCCACTCCGCTGCCTCTTTTCCAGGATCCGGCTCGCATCATCGGGGTGCGAGATTACACCCATGGGGATAACCCACGCCACATTCATTGGCCAGCCACGGCTGCTACCGGTCAGATGTTGGTCAAGCAATTTCAACCGGCTATTGCGCGCGACAATGCCATCTTTTTAAACCTTAATCGTCCCGATTACGCCCAACGCGGATATCCTGAACCGGCCATTGAACTGGCCATCATTGTGGCCGCCTCGTTGGCCAATCATATGATTGCCTTTGAAAAATTACCGGTAGGCTTGACAACCACGGCCGTGGATCCACTGGCCGAACGTCAACAAAAATTCAAACTACCCCCCCGCAAAGGACGCGACCAACTCATGCAAATTTTGGAAGTACTGGCTCGCGTTCAGTCTATTCATGAGGCTGCCAACTTCCTGGAAGATCTCCGTCAAGAAGCGGTGCATTTATCCTGGGGAACGACCACGATCATCATTACCAGCCATGAAACAGAGGAACTGGCCAAGACACTCTTATTTCTCAAACGCTCGGGCTTCCAGGTGACGTTGGTTTTAGTCCAGCCAATCGAAGTACGCAGTCGTCTTAAGGTCGGGCCAATCCCGGAATTGGGGGTACCTATTTTTAAGATACGCCGAGAAAAGGATGTAGAAGTATGGTCACCGGTCCTATAGCTCAAGATGAAGTGCCACAAATTAAGCGTAGCCGTTGGGCGGATAATTTCTTCCGGCCGCTGTTAATTACCATCATGATTATGTGCTTCAATATTTCTCTGGTTAACCTGGTTCGGCTCTTCAACCCGGCCTGGCGAGGCACTTATTTTTTAATTGGCATGTTGCTGACAACCGTGGAAGCTATCTATTCCTATCGTGTTCTCAGGTCTTGGCGTTCGCGGGGGATTTCAATCTTGCGTTATCGAATCGGGGAATGGACGGTGCTCTTTCTAATGCTGAGAATTCTCAGCTTTGCTGGCAAACCAATCCCCCGGATTTGGGCCGAACTACAACTCATCTGGCAAGACCCGTTCAACAATTTCATTACTATCGAGTTTTTCATCCTTTGGATGCTGGCCTTCATTGCCTGGTTGGTTGCGACCAATACGATGGCCGACTTTGAAGAGCTACACGATCCCCCCTTTCGCTGGAACAACACGCTACCCCTGGATAATTTGGCCACTCGTTTTTTTTGGGGGGGCATAATCCTGGTGCTTATATCGGGCATCACCCAATGGATTTTACGGGCCGGCCTGCCCATCCTGACCGATTTTCAGCGTCCCAGCCTGGGAGGTATTATCTTTAATGTGTTGGTTTATTTTACCCTGGGGTTGGTATTATTGAGTCAAGCTCACTTAACCAGCCTGTTGGTAAGGTGGAAAATTCAAAAAATAACGGTTGCTTCTGACCTGGTCAAGCAATGGGCTAAATATGGCTTCCTTTTTTTAGGACTGATTACCCTGGTGGCCTTCTTTCTGCCCACCAATTACACTTTGGGGTTTTTAGCCAGCGCGGCCATCGTCATTCGATATTTGCTAGCAATACTGATGTTCATTTACGAGCTGTTACTTTTGCTAATTTTTCTGCCGTTTGTCTGGCTCTTGAGTCTTCTGGGGCAGTCCCCTGAAATGCCGGCCCCTGCCCCCATCCAACCCCCTCTTTTCCCGGAGAGTGCCCCCGAGGCCAGGCCAACAATACCCTGGCTAGAGGCAATCCGTTCCTTAATTTTTTGGCTGGTGGCGCTGGCAATGATATGGTATCTGGTCAAGATTTATCTGAATGACCATCCAGAATTAACCGAGTTGCTCACGAGCTTTAAACCTGTTGGTTTTATGATCAATCTGCTGAAACAGTTGTGGCAACAATTAAGGCGGTTGGTGCGGATGGGGGTTGGCATGATCCCCAAAAAAGTAACCTTATCCGAACCAGAAGGAGAAACCGTTGCCTCTACCAGGCAGTGGTCCTGGTTCGGATTGAGAGGATTGCCCCCCCGGCAGCGGATATTGCAGTACTACCTCAACATTCTGAAACGGGCTGAAAGCGGTGGTCCTGTCCGTAAAACCGGTCAAACGCCTTATGAATATGAGCCAAACCTGAGCCAGGTCGTGCCGGATGCCCAAATGGAGGTCAAAGCGTTGACCCAAATTTTTGTGCGGGCCCGCTATAGCCGGGAGAATTTTGATGAGGAACAAGTGACCAGGGTCAAGGGGCAGTGGCAACAGATTCGCCAGGCGTTAAAAAATTTAAGAAAGAGGAGGCAGAGACCAGAAGAGCCTTAAGGGAGTTCCAGAATTTAAATGCTCCTAAAACTGTATCGTCCGCGTGTTACGTGTTGCGTGTTGCGTGAGGGTTTTCGGCCAAATACCCAAAAAGCGGGCACAGGTACCCAAAAAGCGGGCACAGGTTTAACACGCAGCACGCCGCCAAGGGCACGCCGCCAGGGGCACGCAAACGAGCGACACGCAACACCTCCTGACCCGGATGCGGCGGCAGTAGGTTCGGGTCGTCCCTCTTCTCGTGGCGTAGTTCCTCATAAGGATCAGGGCTGGGCGAATCGGTCTTAACCACTGTTGATAATAGTGGTGGTGAGCCTTATGGTTACACCGGAGAATGGTGGGAGGGTTACATTGGGTTGCTCCACCTCCGGGCCAGGTGGTACGCGCCCGAAACAGGTACTTTTCTAAGCCGGGATCCAGTGAAGAGCGAGCCGCCGTATGCGTATGTGCGAGGGAATGTGGTGAATTTGACGGATCCAGATGGAATGCAGCCACTAGCTTCAATTGGGAAGATCTATGACGGGGAATCGCAACCACTTATTAAAGCAATAATTAGGTTGTATGGTAAGTGGAGAATAGAAGATAATTTGTATGGAAATGACCTATTTCAGGACGGTCTAGTTCGTTTTGATGATTATGTTCTTAAAATAGCTGTGCCAAGAACTACGCTATCGACGACAAGTTCAGAGGTACCAACTATTGGGCCTCCTTCGGTGAATATAGCTCCGTCTTTGTATCGTACGATCCTCTATTTCCAAGGTTTGATGACTTGGCACCTTGGGGTAAAGATATTACCTATAGAACAAGTTCACTTATTCCAGAAAACTCACAATTTGCTCGCCCCGGCTTTCCTGCGGAATATACCCGTATCTATGTTTCGCCAACAGGATTGGCTTCTTTCACTGGAAATGGCACTCTTGATGATATATCTATCAACGGCGCAACTCCGGCTACAACATCTTTGGGAGAATTGGTGACTATTACAGAGGTGGATCAGAGACATCCTAACGGTGCACCCCGGAATAATATTCATATTCTGGGGTTGATCCATACGAAGCTGAAGGGTTTATCGGAAATCCTCAGACAAGGATGGTGGTCAGCACCATAAATGCTCTGGATTTGGTAAACAGTTTCTTGAGTACACCACCGGTAGGTTTACGTAGATATCAACTGTTGTTACAGAAAAATGATGTTCCTCTAGCCTGTGGGCCAGGGACTCAATTCCGGGTTCTAATCCAGACCTATGGACTAACAGTTTATCCAACAATGCGTAGGGTAAACCTCAGGTCTGCTCATCTATCAGTTTTGCCCGATGGTAAAATTAGGGAAACGCCTTTTCACTCAATAATGTACAAACCTTGAAAATTTGTAGTAAGTTATTGACTCTACAAAGCGAGGACTAATGATCCATCAAAACGCAAAGGTTTTGGCTCTATTATTCGTTTGTAGTCCGGTTTTCTTAGTTGCCTCACAATGTATGACGGGGGCTTCTACCAATAGCTCAACCAATCCTATAATATTGTCTCCGGGAAAAACCTATGGATTGATCTATTACTCCAAGCGAGGTAGTGCCAACAAGTTTGAAAATAGAGGGTCTGGCGGGCTTTATCTGACAAACCTCACCACATGGCAAGAGCAGTCTTTGACAGATATCAACAACTGGCTTGGTCCCAGCAAATCGGCAATCTGGCTTCAACAATGGCCCGGATTTCCTCGCGCGTCCCATCACCTAATTATGACGCGCTGGTCTCGGACCTGTTACGTGAAGCAGCCTTGTTTATCGAGTGGAGTGCGCCTCAGGTGCCGGAGTCTTTGCTGTTAGACCTGGCTCCCCTACAACGCGAACTGTTAGCCTGGCGACGTATCTGGCCCCAGGACAACCTTCGACCCTTGTTGTCTATGCAACGCGTCACATTTCTGATCGCCTGCTTCGTTTGGCCAACTTGATACCACAAAACTGAACAAGGTAATCAGTCTTCTTTTGCGCCAAAGCCGGTGGGGATGTAGGTGGTGTCGGTAGTCAACAGCAAACGGTCAAAGCGCAGGCCGTCTTCCCACATTCGCAAACTGACGGTGACAAGCCACTGCTGACCACGACGAGATTCACCGATTCACCAATTCGCCATTCGCCATTCGCAGATTCCTTACGGCCCGCCTTTTATTTCAAACTCGTACTCCAGGGGGCCAATGTCGTGATTGTAAACCTTGACGTAGTAAACGTGCTCTTCCATCAGTTGGCCATCCCACAACACCTGGAGACTTGTCTTATTCTTGGTCTCGTAGGGCGAGGGCGCACTGGTGCCCAGGGGCTCAAGTTCGTCTGTGGTGCCACGGGTCCAGATGTGCAACTGGCCACCGGGGTAGAGGGCAAAATCGGCGTGGCGGGCCCGGACATCATCCACGGGGGTGCTGGTCAGGTAAAAGGTAAAGTCGTGCTCGGCCGTGGTATCATTATAGGGGTCTCGATAGTAGAAGCGGTACCATATCTCCTCGCCGGCGGCCAGGGTGCCTTTGGTGGTGCCGACTTTTAAGGGGATTGCCTCGGGAGGACCGGCCCCTGGCACTGGCGGCGGTCCAGGCCGGGTGGGAGGCGAGGGCGCATAAGGCAGGCGTTCCGTAGCCTCATCACGCCGATGAAGGGTGGGGTTACCCAACTCGGCGTTCTCGATGTCGCCCGGAAAGAGGTAGTAATCGACCACGTCGGCGGTTCCGTTTTTGACTTTGATCAGATAGCGATCGCCGTCAACCAGCGAACCGGACCAGAGGCGTTCACCCGTGTTGGGGTCCTCATCCCGGGAAACCCAGGCTCCTAACCCAAAGTGCTCCATATAGTCGGCGTCACCTCGCAACCAGATGTGATATTGGCCGGCCGGGAATAGCTCAAAATTTATGCGGTCGGCCAGATAGCCCTGGCGAGGGGTGAAAAACATGGTTAGCTCCATATCTTCGATCAAATCCTCATCCAGGTCGTCTCGCAGCAAGGCGTACCAATGTTCGCCGTAAGGGGCCAGCCGGCCGCTATTGACCTGCTCAAAGTCAAACTCCAGCGGATCGTTGGGGTAGATATTGATGGGCGCATAAGTTTCCTCGGGTTGGATCGGTTGGGCCGGTGGCTCTGAGCCATCATCATCGCCCCCTCCACCATCTTCGCTGGACGAATCTGGATTAGGGTCTTTGAGTGTCCCCAGGGGAATGGACAGCCAGCCCAACGAGTCGGCCTGAATGAGCCAACGGGCGGCGGTGTCCGCATCCTGTCCCTCAATCGCCTCGGCCGTTAACGTCCATAATGTGCTCGGATCAGCTTCACCCGGATTGGGCACATTCGAGATCGGAGTCCCCTCGGTGACCAGCCAACCGACGGCCTGGGCTTTTTGCATCCAGACGGCAGCCTGACCGGCGTCCATATTTTCTACAGCCTGAGCGGTCAGGGTCCAGGCCAGTTGGCGGGCATTGAGCGCTTCTGGATTGCCAATGGCTGAATTAAGGCTGGCCGGTATCGCGCCTGAAACGGCGGGTCGTTCGGCTTTGGCTTCTAAAGCATAATCCAGGCCAAAAGGCGAGTTGTTGAAGACGCGGATGTAGTAACGCTCGTCTCCGGCCACGTGTCCGGTCCAAAAAGACTCGACAATGTTCTGCTGAGCAGTTTTCAAAGGCGAGCGCAAGCCTATCCCCAAGACCTCTTCAGAAGCTTCTACGCTTTGAAACCAAGAGTTGCTTCGCTTTTGGGCCAATACCTGGAAATTGGCCTGTTCTGCATTAATGACCGCTTCACTTTCATAGCGCATGGCCAGAGAAATCCAGGACAAATCGGGATCATCAAACTCGTCTCGACTGTAGACATACCAATCTTCCTCACCAGGGTTGAGGTTGTTCAGGTTAATCCCTTTGGTCAGAGGGCGAGCCGTTTGGGAGGTATTGCCAGACTCAGAGTTAAAGGAAAAATCCAACAAATCAGCCCCCGGGCTGGTATTGGCAAAAACCGGTACGGCTACCACCAACAGGGTGATGATAATTAAACTATAGCCAAACAATGTTTTGTAAGTTAACTTTGATGATTTAAATGTTAACTTCATAAATCACCCTCCATATATGTAGTGATGACTTTAGTCATTGGATCAAAAAACGACTGAAGTCGTTACTACGAGCACGGCCACCAATTACATCTCTTTGCAGCTTACCATAAAATCAAGAACAAGTCAATTATGTCAACTAGCCTCTTAGTCAGTGCAAAACTGTCGCTGGCGCATCCCCATGCGCCAGATCAGTACAAAACTGTAGCTGGTGCATCCCTATGCGCCAGCGGCAAGGCATAGGGATGCCCTGCCTACGTTTTACACTGAAAACTAGCCTCTTGTGACTAAAAAAGGGCACCCCCGCTGAAGCAGGGGTGCCCTTCTTTCACCTCCTCAATCTTGGCTGTGGCTGATTACTGGCACACCCATTCTTGAGGGCCGGTTTTACCAAAGTTGACACTGACCAGGATGACGTCAAAGATGTCAACCAGGCCGTCGCCGGTTATATCAGCCGCCAGGACTGGACCGGTCTCACCAAAGCTGACCCCGACGGCGGTGGCATCGGTAATATCCACCATTTCATCGTCGGTGATGTCGCCGCTCACGAGGGTAACGGCGGCCAGGGTTGTTTCGGACGCTGTGACCGTCGGCGCGGTACAGACAGCCGACAGGTACCCTGAGGTATCGGCGGTGATAGAGGTATGCCCGCCGGTGGCGACATCGGCAATGCTGAAGGCGCCGCTCGCATCCGTGGTGGCGTTTTGACTACTGTCATCAACGCTTACGGTGGCCCCCGACCAGTCGTTACCAGCCCGCCCGGCCAGAATGACCTGGCCCAGAACGACAGCCACGGTTGGCTCAGGCGTCGGTTCCTCAGTGGGTTCAGGTGTCGGTTCCTCAGTGGGTTCAGGTGTTGGTTCCTCGGTCGGCTCAGGCGTCGGCTCCTCGGTCGGTTCAGGCGTCGGCTCCTCGGTCGGCTCAGGTGTCGGCTCCTCGGTCGGTTCTGGCGTCGGTTCCTCAGTCGGTTCGGGGGTTGGCTCTTCGGTCGGTTCGGGCGTCGGTCCCGCGCCAATCGTCACGGTGTAACTTTGGGTGACGATATCAAAGGCATTTGCCCCAGAGTCGCCAATCTTCACATTTTCAAACTCAAAAGTGGCCGTGTCTGAGGTTTCGGCTGCGGTGGCCTCGAAGGTCAACAGCGTGACCTCCCCGGTTAACCCCGGTACCTCCCCCTGGCGACTGGCCACCAGGGTGATCTTGCCGGTGGTATTGTCGGCGTCGCTGAGCACCACAAAGGATAGGTCGGGATTGACTTGCAGGTTGCTGGCCGAGATCAGGGCCGGATCGTAGTTAACTTCCAACTGAACGCCATAAAGGCCGGGGTCGGGCACCTCCTGCGCCACCACATCAACGCTGAAAGTCTCACCCGAGGCGACCGCATCCGGACCCTCAAAAACCAGGGTGATCAGACCGGGGGGTTCGGGGGTTGGCTCCGGTCCAGTGTCCGTATCGATGAAGATGAGCACCGCCCCACCGCCAGCTTTCCCCCCTTCAGAAAACTCATTCCAGCAGCGATCGGTGACGTAGACTTTGCCGTTGTTGGGGTTGATGGCAATCTCAAAGGGATTTTTCCATTGCAAATTGTCGCTTGTCAAAGGCGGATTGCCGACCACGATGTTGGGCAATTTCCACACGCCGGGCGCATCGCCGGCCAAGATCCCACCATCAAAATTGACGGCATAGGTACCACCGTGAGCCGAGCTATTACAGGCGGCTTCGTCACCATTCGTATCGGTGTAGGCGAAACCCGCATAGGTGCCCAGCATGTGGTGGGTGGCCGGATTGTAAACCAGGCCGACCTCGGCATAGTCACCAACTTCGATATTGGCGTTGCGCAGCAGCACGTTTTTGGGATCGGCCACAGCAAAACTGTAAACCAGCATCTTGTCGGGGTTGATAAAATCAGGCTGAACCGGTTCACCCCGCGTATCATTGGCGTAGGTCATAAAAAGGCGTGGCTTAGCCATACCTTCTTCTTGCCAGAGGCCCAAGGCGTGGGGCGAGCCGCTGGTCCGGCCCAGGTCCGGTGCTTCGAAGACGATTCCATGGGCATCAAAACCCAAGAAGTCGGTACTGTTGAAGCTCCGGAATTGGAAGGGATTGGGGGAATTGAAGTCTTCGACAATGGCATCACGCATAGTAACAAAGTTATACCCTTGTAGCGTATTAGCGATGGCCATTTCAAAGGGACTGAAACCAAATTGATTGGCGATGAGTGGCTCATCCACAATGTCCGTGCCATCAATCATGACGACCCGTCCCCCCCGGTAATCAGGGAAGTGAACCCAACCGGTCACCGGGTTGACCGCAGGCGCTGTAGGTTGAAAATCGTCCCGCTCAGGTTTAACATTGGCTACAACGGTATCAGCATTGGCGTCGATCACCGAGACCCGTCCCTCGCCAAAAGAGCCGACATAGACGTTATCACCGGATACAGCTACGCCCCACGGCTCGCGGCCAATGCCATTTTCCCCACCGGGAATGGTTTGCAGCACCTGGTCGGTTTCACCGTCGATCACGGCCACAAAGGGATAGGACTTGGTGACCACGGTATCGGTTGCAGTGGCCGTAACAGCCTCAGCGAAAACAACCGGCCCCTGGAAGGCGACATAAACCTTGTTCAGTCCGGCATGCACGGCCACACCCTTGGGATGCATGGGGTAAACTGCTCCCAGACTGACTTCCGCTTGTTCCCCCTCGGCCAGATCGATCGGGGTCCGAGGGGTGGTGGGGTAATGCCCCTGGCTGGCCCCGCTGAAGCGCAAGAAGGGGGTGTAACTGCCCCCAGCCAGGTCGGTAAAGGTGGCTGGCACAGCCTGACAGTTGGTGTCATCATCCAGACAGGCTTCCACCTCCGCTGGGGCTGCGCCATCTTCAGGGTCCTCGCAGTCGCCATCGGCGTTTTGGTCGTAGCAAGCATTGACGGTTATGGACCCATTACCGGCCTGAGCATAGACCAGCCCGTAGGATAGCGTCGCCAGCAGCACCAGGCCCACGGCCGCCATCCACCATTTTGTAGAGAACTTGTTTTTCATTTGTCCTTCTCCTATATTTATGAATATATGGTCATACAATAAATTGGGGGTGTTTCATTTGTAGAGCAATTTACTAAATTGCCCTCGAACAAGTTATGTCAGGCAAGTTAGCAACTTGCCTGTAGTACCGTTGACAAGTTAGCAACTTGTCCTACAAAAAAGGCGGACTTCTGACTCTAGATGTATGTACATTCATCTGTTTGCTCGCCTTATCGACAAAAGTGCGCGGCCGTCCCGTCCCTTTTTGCAGAAAAAAACGCCCCCTGCGCACTTGGTGTCCCGCTTTTGGGGAACACAAAGACAGGGGGCGTTGGCATGCCAATACGAAACGTAAACCGTGTTGCCGAACGGCCCAAGACGCAGGTGTAATTTTTTAAAGTGCCAGCCGTCGTAAAAAATCGACGGTTGTTTTAGGTTATCGCATCTACCACCGTAGTGATATCTTCTAACAGTGTAACATATTCTACGATGACCACAATAGAGTAAAAAGTCCCAATCAAGTTATCTCTCCTGTAGAGAGGGCATCCCTATGCCCAGCCCCCGCATGGGGATGCGGGGCCTCCCGTAGAGAGGGCATCCCTATGCCCGGCTTGTCTTACGAATATACTCTAACATCTGGCCCAAACTCCGGCAAGGATAGTAGTACTGATATTTTCTCCACAAAAACAACTAAACTGCTCTGCGTGTTAACACGGATGAGCTTTCCCGGTAAATAATGACATAAACAAGAATCAAAAAAGCCGGGATATCATTCTCCCGGCTTCTGTCTACGATGATAGAATACTTCTATTCCGCTTGCTCCTGATACCTTAACTCAGACACCCCGATTAAAATAACATCACCATCTTCCAGATCACGAGAAGCTTCTACAGGCTGATCATTAACGAACGTTCCATTCAGGCTATTTTGATCTTGAATCATAAATCCGCCTGCTTCTCGCACAATAAGGGCATGACGCCGGGAGATCTCTTTATCATTTGGTAAAGAAATATTATTATCCTTGGCCCGGCCTAAGGTAATGACCTCCCCCTTTAGCTCAAATTGTTCACCGGCGTGGGGCCCGGCCGTGCAAACCAGTTGGGGAGCAATCTCTTCTTCCTCCTCTTGCCGGGCAAGAACAAGGGTGTCCTCCTCTAAATCTGCTTCGGCAGCGGCTATTTTTTCCAACTCACCCGATAAATCAGCGGTATCTTCAAGCACAAATGTCTGCCCCGTATCTTCCAGGTCATCAATAGCCAGGGCCGGCTCCCCGGCCTCTTCTACATCGGCAACAAATTCTCCCGAAACGAAATCCCCCATGCCCGGTTCGATGACAAAGGTACTCCCATCATCTACCACTGCTACTTCTGCCTCTGCTTCCTCTGCACTAATCCCCATGGGCATCGCCATCTCGTCTGCCTCAGGTAGTTCCGTTTTGAGCGTGTCCATCGGTAGTGGTTCTGCTCTCATAAAAGTCTCTCGAGAGGTATCTTTTTCAATCTGCTGACCGTACCCGCCCTTGATATATCTTATCTGATTACGGGGAATCATGAAGGGCTTACCGTCAATGATCAGAAAGAAATTGAATGCATCTTGGGCGGCAAACTCACCTTCAAGCGTATAACCATCCATAAAATGGACACTAATCGTGCCTTTGAGCGTTAAAAGAAATAAATCTTTTGAGTAGAGCATATCACCTTCAGCAGACATTGATACATCCCTCCACAAAACAAATTAGGTAGGATAAGTTGCCGACCCTATATTAACTATTTTATTGCAGGTTACAATCAAGGTCAAGGAGATGTTTTTACTTTTTGGGCCAGGATTTGGTCAACGGTATTCATAGCACTCTTGACGCAATCGGGAATGCCAACGCCTCGAAAGGCACTACCGGTTAGATACAGACCGGGGATGCTGGTAGCCAGCGATTCCATTTCGGCCACCCGATCCAGGTGACCAACATCGTATTGGGGATTGCTCTTGGGCCAGCGGAAAATTCTATGCATAATCGGTTTGGCCGTAACGCCCATAATCTCAGCTATTTCAGCCTGCACCAAGGCCACCAATTCCTCATCCGATAAATCGACCAGATGCTCCCGACCATCACCGCCGACAAAAACTCGTATCAGCGCTCCGTCACCGGGGACGCGGTGATTAAATTTGGTAGAAGTCCAGGTACAGGCCAAAATCTGCTTGTTTTCACTTTTGGGAATCATAAAACCAAAGCCGTTTAGATCATGCTGCGGCAGCACATCGGCATAACGATAGGCCAGGGAGATGGTGGCCGTAGAAATGTAACGTATTTGTCTGAGCATTGCCGCCAATTTGGGGGCCATTGGGGCCAAAAGGTCGGCTGCGATGTAAGCTGGGATGGCTAAAACAACGGCATCGGCGGTCAGGGGCTGGCCATCAGCTTGGTCAAAGGTCACCTCAAAGCCGGGCGATAAATACCGCAAACCGGCCACCCGGCAGCCAGGACGCAAATCACCCTCAAGCTGATTGACCAGCGTGTCGACCAACTCTTTCATACCGCTGCGCAGACTGGTGAACATAGGCGGTGGTTTACTGTTGTTATGGCTTGGTGGGGGACGCTTCTTTTTACTGGCTTGCATGGCCTTGATCAAACTGCCATATTTCCGCTCCATCTCAACGAACATGGGGAAGGTACTCTGGATGCTCAAGCGTTCGGCATTGGCCACGTAGATACCGGCCATCATCGGCCCGGCGATTTTGTCCACCGCTTCTGCGCCCAACCGACGCCGAAAGAAGTTGGCCAGGCTTTCGTCACTCCGATCTTGCCGGGGCGGAATCAATAAATCCAGTCCCATGCGCAATTTACCCCAGGGTGAAATCAAGGTAGAAAGGGCAAAGGGAATAAACTCGGTCGGTATCGCCAGGCGAAAACCGCCAGGGAAAGGGGTCAATTTACCCCTGTTTAAGACAAAAACATTGCGGCGGTGATCGTTGGTAGGGATCAAGCGGTCGGCCACTCCCAAATCACGACAAAGTTGAGTGCCCCACGGTTTTTGGGTGATAAAGGAGTCGGGACCGCCTTCGATGACAAAACCATCAACTTGATTGGTGATAATTTTACCCCCAAAACAAGGCTTGCCCTCAACCAGGGTGTAATTGATGGCCGCACCCGTTTCACGACTTTTCTTTTGTAGGTAGAAGGCGGTGGCTAAGCCAGCAATACCACCGCCGATGATTGTAACGTGGGTCATATCTTTCTATGGCAACCCTTTCTCTAGAATCGCATCAGTCACCGCTTCAATAAAAAGCGGGGTGCTGTTCATCGACTCGATGCGCTCCAACTGAATACCATGTTCTTCGGCAATCTGTTTGGCTTCGATGTCGATATCGTACAAAATCTCGACGTGATCACACACAAAGCCGATGGGAGCCACCAGCATATGCCGGTAGCCTGCTTTGGCCAGGTCCACCACCACCTCTTCAATTTGTGGACCTAGCCAGGGTTCACCGGTTTCGGCGGCGCTTTGGTAGGAGAACATCCAGTCAACGTCACCCAATCGGTCGGCCACCAGTCTGGCATTGTCTTTGAGTTGGTCGTCGTAGGAATCCCCCATTTTGATCAAGCGCGCCGGCAGGCTGTGGGCAGTGAAGACAATTTTGACCTTAGCCCGCACTTCTGGTGAGAATTTCTCTAACCCGGCCCGGATGTGGTTCTCGACTGCTTGTAAAAATTTGGGCTGCTGGTACCAGGAGTCGACCAAAGTAAATTTGATATTACTGCCAAGCGCCTCCTGGGCTTCATTCACCTTGGCCCAATATTTGCCAATACTCATCTTGGAGTAATGGGGAGCCATGACAATGGCTACGGCCTCTTCAAGCCCATTAACATACATCTGGCCAACGGCATCTTTAATCCAGGGCGACCAATGACGCATGCCTACGAAAACGGGCCAATCGTAGCCACGCTTTTGTAATTCTTCGCCCGTTTTTTTGGCTTGCTCGTAGGTCAGTTCCGTTAGAGGTGATTTACCGCCAATCAAGGAATAGCGGTGTCGAAATTCTTCAACAAACTCTTTTGACATCGGCCGGCCGCCACGAATGTCAGACAAATAATACTCCATGCCATCGACAGAGTCCGGGCTGCCATAGGCCAGCATGAGTACAGCTTTCTTAGATATCATATCATCCCCCTATTAATCGAGGGATGAAAAAGATAGATTAAGCTCACCGGACAGGTGGTGAAAGTTTCTGCCTTCATCCCTCATCCCTCATCCTTTATTTGGGTATATTCATGTACAAAATCGACCAGGGCGGCAACGTGCCCCACCGGGGTACGTTGTAAAATACCATGTCCCAGGTTGAAGATATGGCCGGGTTTACCCCGCACCCTATCCAAAATACGAGCGGCCTGCTTTCTGATTTCGGGAATGGGCGCAAAGAGCAAAACAGGATCGAGGTTACCTTGAATGGCCACCTCATCCCCTAACTGAGGCCAGATTTGGGCCAAATCGACCCGCCAATCCACCCCGATCACGTCCCCTCCGGCTTGCTTAAGCAGAGATAATATGCCACAGGTACCGGTTCCAAAATGAATTAAGGGGAGATCGTGGTTACTTTTGGCGATTTCGATGGTCCGTTTTGAGTGGGGTAAAACATATTCCTGATAATCGGCCGGGCTAAGCGTACCCACCCAACTGTCGAATAGTTGTAATACTTGCGCCCCGGCCACAGCCTGCCTCCGTAGATAATCGCCCACAACACCGGCTAATTTTTCTAGCAAGCTATGCCATACGTTTGGCTGCTGATACATCAGGCTTTTGGTAGTAAGGTAATTGCGGGAGGCCCCCCCTTCAATGGCATAGCTGGCCAAAGTGAAGGGGGCACCGGAGAAACCAATCAGCGGAATCCGACCGGCCAATTCGTTTTTGACCTGTTTAATCGCTTGCAGGGTAAAACCGACCGTTTCTTCGGCCGGACGCATTACCAGGGTCTCAACATCGGCCGCAGTGCGGACCGGGTTACGAATAATAGGCCCTTCCCCTTTCACAAAGTCAAGTTCAAGGCCCATTCCCTCCAGAATTGGTAAGATGTCGGCAAAGATTATGGCTGCATCCAGGTCGAAGGCATTAATCGGTTGGAGGGTGATTTCCGTGGCCAAATCTGGCGTTTTGATGAGTTCCAAAATAGAGTATTTCTCGCGCAGCGCCCGGTACTCGGGCATATAACGGCCGGCCTGACGCATCAACCAAATGGGGGTAGCATCCACGGTTTCCCGACGACAGGCACGGAGGAGGCGCTCGGCTTGAGACATAGGCTTCCTTTCAGATATTGGCAATTGGTTATATTGGCTTCGGCCTCAGAGGCTAGTAGTAACAAAGTATTATAACCGGATTTTACTGAGGAGCAATTGCTAAAAATCGAAGGCAACTACCTATCCCATGTCATTCCGAGGCCGTAGGCCGAGGAATCCCTATAACCTTAGCCTAAATAAAGGTGAGATGAGGCTAGCGACTCATTCGATGAATAATTAGCACCAGCCCCAGTAAGATCGTTTCTCGGATCAGTTGCATTGGCTTAAAAGCGAGCTTACCTCGTGGAAAGTGGTATGCTTTGACAGGAAAAAACCAGGGGACCATGCTCCGGCCAGCAGTATCTGCCAACAGGTGGCCCAGATAGCCCATGAACCAGGCATATCCGGCTGCTTTACCCCAGATTAAGGTAACAACACCCGAAACTAAAATTAAGCTAAAAAGATTATGGGCATAGTGTCGTCCATTGGGCATCACATGAAAAATATAACCAATGGATTTATCAACCAGGTCGGGAAAGAGGCTGGCCATCAGCAACGGTTTCATTATCTCCTGACCCGGCTTACGGGCGGAGACAAGATGAGATTGAGCGATGGCTACAGCGATATGTCCAGGAATCTGCATTACTTAATATGATAGCCACAACTCTCTGTTTGAACAACTTTAAAACTCAAACTGAAAAAAGGGGCTAAATAATTGACACCTGATTCGGATAGCTGTATAAAGAATTTTCATAGTATAAATTTAACCAGTAACATCAGGAGGATAACAGAAATGAAACCCGATCGCAGTAACCAGGAACCCTCTATGCGTGTCATCGATTCATGGTCTGATCTACCACGTATCCGGCCAAAGTTAACCATGTTGGACCGGGAGGATTGTTTGCGCATTCACCGCGCCTCGTGTGAGATACTACATAAAACAGGCGTACAAGTCCATAGCCAGGCTGGCCTTAACCTTTTGCGTGAGGCAGGCGCAGTGGTCGTCGATCAACTGGTCAAACTGCCACCGTCACTGGTTGAATGGGCCTTGGCATCCGCTCCAAGTGCATTCAATCTGCATAAACGAGCTACAGACGAGGTGGCGGTGAAGCTAGATGGTCAGGGTGTCTATTTTGGTCCAGGCTCAGATACGTATCGTTATCTTGACCCCCGTTCAGGTCAGCGACGCGATTTTCAACTGGCAGATATTGCCGATTGTATGCGGGTGTGTGATGCGCTACCTGAAATAGGGTTTGTGATGTCGGTCGGTATCCCACGTGACGTACCCCCTGAAGTTTACTACCGGCACCAATTTGCCACGATGTTGCGTCACACCACCAAGCCCATTGTTTTTGTTTGCAACGGATTGGTGGACATAGAAGCCATTGCTGCTATGGCAGCGGCTGCTGCTGGGGGTATGGACCGGTTATCAAAATATCCGAACATCTTGCTTTATTCCGAGCCGACCACGCCTCTGCAACATTCGCTTGAGGCGACCGAAAAACTACTTTTCTGCGCCAAGCATGCCATCCCGGTAACCCACTCTCCAGCGCCGATGATGGGGGGGACCGCGCCGATTACTATTGCCGGTGCAGTTGCCCTCGGCAACGCTGAAATACTCAGCAGCCTGGTGATGCACCAACTCCACAATCCCGGGGCGCCCTTCCTCTACGGACATGGGGTGCACCATCTTGATATGAAAGAGATGATCAGCGTCTATGGCGCCCCTGAGTACCAACTGGCCCGAGTATTGGCCGCCGAGATGGGCCGCTTCTATGGCTTACCGGTATGGGGCTACGCCGCGCACAGCGATAGCAAAGTGGTCGATGGCCAAGCGGCAGCCGATGCGCAGTTCTCGGTGCTGGTGGCGCTTATGGCCCAAACCAATCTTAATCACGATGTGGGCTATCTGGAAAGTGGCCTGACCGGCTCACCTGAAATCATGGTGCTGACCAACGAGATTATCTCAATGACCCGGCGATTCGTGGCAGGGGTGCGTATCGATGACGAAGCCCTGGCCGTGGAAGTAATCCACGAAGTAGGGCCAGGGGGGGAGTTTTTGAGCCACGACCACACCATGGACCACTGGCGTGAATTATGGGTGCCCCAAATCTTTGACCGCCAGCGCCTGGCCCCGTGGGAAGAGCGAGGTTCTAAAGACATTAATGCCCGACTGCGGGAAGTAACGACTACGCTGATGGATGAGCACTGGGTTGAGCCATTGCCGGACTCGGTTGAAGGCGAAATTGAGTCAATCCTGAAAGTATAAATTCGATTAGTGCAAAATATAGGGGAATCGAAGCAGAACAGGCGGCTATGGGCAAAAAATGGGGTCAGGGTGGGGTTGATGGCAGATTTGGGAGGGAGGGATGGAGGGAAAAACGAAGCAGAAGGGGGTGAGGTCAAGGTGGTGAGTG
>DAOUMU010000214.1:0-11527 GCA_034409055.1 Anaerolineae bacterium | reverse complement strand
ACAGTAGCTCTCGATATCAGCAAAAACTAGATCTTGCCAAATGGATTCACGCTTTATGTCAATATAGACACTATATATTGTGTTAATGCACCTTTTAGAATCCACTATTTAGTGCCTGAGTAGTTACGAAACAACTATGAACTATACAAAGCATCCCTTCCTATTCATCCCCGGTCCAACCAACGTCCGGCCCGACGTGCTCGAAGCCCAGACCGAGGCCATGATTGGTCACCGTACGGCCGAATTTGAGTCCCTGTTTGCCGAGGTCGAGGAAAAGTTGAAGCAGCTCTTTTTCACCGAGCAGCGGGTTTATATCGTCGCCGCTTCCGGGAGCGGCATGCAAGAAGCGGCCATTCGCAACGGGGTCCACCAACGGGTGGTCAACTTTGTGGCCGGGGCCTTTGGCCGGCGCTGGCACCAGGTGGCCCAGGGCTGCGCCAAAAAGGCCATCCGGGTTGACGTAGAATGGGGCCAGGCAGTCAAACCGGAAACGGTTGAGGCAGCCCTCGAACAGTACGAGGGGGTCGAGGCCATCACCCTCGTCCACAACGAAACCAGCACCGGCGTAGCCTCGCCGGTGGGCGAGATTGCCGCCTTAGTCCGAGAAAAATATCCCGACACCTTGATTTTTGTGGATGCGGTCAGCTCCTTTTCCGGGGTCAAACTACCCTTTGATGAATGGGGCCTGGATATTATGCTGACCTCCTCTCAAAAGGCTCTGGCTATCCCCCCCGGCCTGGCTTTTACCGCTGTCAGCGACCGGCTGCTGGAGCGAGCGGCCACGGTCGCAGGGCGGGGCTGGTATTTTGATTTTCTGCTGCTGGAGAAATATTTGCAACGGAACACCACCCCGGCTACCCCGGCCATTTCGCTCATGCGGGCCCTCAACGTAGAACTGGATCACATCTTTGCCGAGGGGCTCGAGGCCCGCTTTGCTCGCCACCAGGTCCTGGCCGAATGCACCCGCCAGTGGGCCATTGACGCCGGCTTTACGATGCTGTCTGAAGCAGGCTACCACTCCCCCACCGTGTCTAATATTTCAAACACGCTTGGGATCAATATTAGTGACCTCAATAAATTCCTAAAAACGCGCGGCATGGTCATCTCCAACGGCTATGGACCGTTGAAAGACATTTCTTTTAGAATCGCTCATATGGGAGAGGTCACGGCTGAGGATATGGAGAGGTTGTTTGCAGCGATTGACGAATATCTGGCGAAGGTGGGATGAAAGAAGCAACAATTTACCGGATTATTTTTTAATCTTCATCAACGATCCACACGGGGGCTTGTTAGCCGCTCATTTTAGTATCCGATTGTCCCATAAGATATTGCTTTTATCAGCACATAATGTTAAAATAGATTAATAATAGTTCACCGCTCCCTCAACTTTTTACCTAATTTTTGCGATTTCAGAAGAAGACTTCGATGCAGAAACTGCTGTTCGAACTGGATACCGATTCTATTCTCGTCGCTTGTGACACTACTGTGGCTAATGATGGCCAGGCTAAGTGCTCCATTTTTCTTCTAACCTTCCTCCCTGCCCACCTTTCATTTACTTATAATTTCCAGAGACAGGATTGTGTAGATGGCAGACAAGATAGGCCAAGTCTATAACCCCTATGTGGTGGGCTCTCCCATTAGCGATGCCAATGGCTTCTATGGGCGTGAAGATATTTTCGACTTCGTCCGCACCACCCTGTCCACACCCGGTCAGATTGTGGTTGTACTTTATGGACAACGCCGCATTGGTAAGACCTCGATTTTACACCAACTGCTTCGGCATCTACCCCCCGAATTCGTTCCCGTGTATTTTGACTTGTTAGGGCAGGCGCGTCGTCCTCTGCCTAATGTCCTCTGCGATTTGGCCCGACAGATTGCCCGAACGCTTGACCTCTTCAGTCCCCGGAGGGACGTCTTCAGACGGGATGTCAATTTTTTTCAAACGGATTTTCTACCGCAAGTCTTCGCAACATTAGACAAACAACGTCTGGCCCTTCTGTTCGACGAATTTGACGCTCTTGGTGATGATACTCTATCACCCACTGATGCCTTTCAAACCTTCTTTCCCTACCTCCAACAACTCATTCAAGACGAGCCACAACTGGTCTTTGTACTGGTCGTCGGTCGTCGCATAGACGAACTGCCCAGTTACTTCGGTCAAATCTTCAAAACGGCCAAGTTTCAATTCGTGTCACGACTGTTACCTGGAAGCGCTAGACGTTTGGTTATGGAATCGGCCCAAGAGATTCTGCATTATGAAGAAGCTGCTATCGACCGGATCCTGACCCTGACGGCCAATCATCCTTATTTTACGCAACTGCTTTGCTCGGTCATCTTCGAACAGGTTCGGCAGCTTGGCTCAGATACGGTCACGGTAGAACAGGTTGGTGAGGCTATTGAGGAGGCCCTGGAACGTGGAGAAGGAGGATTCGGCTGGCTATGGGATGGGTTACCGGGCGCGGAACGGATTGTTCTGTCCGCTATTGCTTCTGTGGCCGATGAACTGGG
This sequence comes from Anaerolineae bacterium, assembly GCA_034409055.1. Classification (GTDB taxonomy): domain Bacteria; phylum Chloroflexota; class Anaerolineae; order 4572-78; family J111; genus DAOUMU01. The sequence goes on along the minus strand of DAOUMU010000214.1, from coordinate 9,019 downwards.
CTCAGTCAACCATAAGCAGTTGCGTCAGGTGTTGGAAGAAAACAATATCAAGCTCCTGGGACCTGAGTTGACTTCTGCCCCGCAAAGGTTATTGGAGTGGGATATTCTGGCTGAAACCAAGGAGGGCTTCTGCTTCGTGGTAGACCTGGTACGGCACTGGGTTCGCCACCGACATCCATTGGAGCATAGAACACGCGATTTAGGCCATGTCAGTCAACGAGCCAGGCGACTTTACGAAAATGCCCGAGACGTCCACCTGGCCGGCGACTACGAAACGGCCATCAGCGACTATCGCCAGGCCTTGAAAGCCAATCCCAACCATCCCTGGGCTCCGCTGGGCTTGGCCCAGGCTTTATATGAAGCCGGCCGTCTGATCGAGGCCGTCGAAGCGTTTGAAGATGCTTTCCAACGTGGGGACGAAGCAGCCCGGGACGGTCTGGTAGAAGCAGCCTACGCCCTGGCTAATGTCCATATTGAAGAAAAAGAATGGACGGAGGCCTTCCACCTGTTCAACCGGGCGCTGGCTCTCCGATCTGACCGGGACGACATTCGAGAGGCAAAACTCGAAGCCAAATTTACTCAAGGGACCCTGTTGAGAGAAGAAGGAAACCTGCTCCAAGCACTTGAAATCTTCCAGGAGATCATCCGTCAAGCCGAGGAAGTGAAAGAATGAGTATCCGGGAACGCGCCGAAGCCGCTTTGCTTGAAGTGACGTATGACCTGGCCCATACCTACTATCATACCCAGGATTGGGCCAACGCTGTAGAGCAGCTCAGAGAGGTAATCGAGCGGGATCCCAACTACAAGGATGCCGCTGTCCTGCTAGAGAAGAGTCAAGATCAGTTAAAGCTTGCCTCCCTGTATGACCAAGCCCAACAGGCTCTCACGGCCGAAGATTGGGAAACGGTCCGGGATCGGTGTCAAGAGATTCTTGAGATTGATTCCAACTATAAAAACGCCAACGACTTATATGATCAAGCCCACAAAGAGATTGAACTGCCCAGGTTGTATACCCAGGTATCGGAGCAATTGCATCATCAGCAATGGTCTGAAGCCATCGAGACTCTGACTGCCATTCTCGATTTAGAGCCCGATTACAAAGATGCGTCGTTGTTATTGGAACAGACGAAGCAGAGAGAGGAAATTGAACGAGCTTACCAATTGGCCTTGAAGCAGTACGAAAAGGCTAAGCAGACTGAGCAAGAGGCAGAGTGGCAAGAAGTAGCCATTCTTTTACAAGAGATTGTCGATAAAGAGCCGGGCTACAAAACGGTTAGCGCAGAACTGGCTCATGCCCAAAAGCGATTAGCGTTTTTCGAACTTTCCCGCCAGGGCAAGAAACATTACGCTAATGAGGAATGGCAGCAGGCGGTAATCTACTTAGAGCAAGCGACTAAGCTTGACTCTCAGAACTCTGATCTGGCAGCTATGCTCGCTGAAGCCCGTGAAAAGTTACAAGAGCAAAAAGCAGCCAGGAGAGAACGCCAGCAGCGAACCCTGGTTGCTGTCCTGGCTGTGTTAGCGGTTGTCTTGGCTACTGTGGCCCTATTTTTAGATCAATTAGCTCCCATCAGGTATACCCTTGCCCAGATGTTGGGAGCAGAACCGCCTGGCCTTGACAGAATTGAAATTTTCCTAAACGGTAGTCCAATCGACCGGAAGCAGCCACTAGATTTGGTTGGTAGCAAAGCGGTGATGTTAGAGGTGTTTGTCGTTGACGAGAATGGGCGAGCTTACACGGGCAACGAGCTTAAATGTACATGGTCAGTCGCCCCTGCTGAGGCTGAAGGCATCGTAGTAGGTACTGATCAATGTAAAACGCTTTATGAACCTTCACCAGAATATCCAAGCCAGACCATTGTTTTGAAGATCAGCGGACGCGAGCAACAATTTAAACCTGACGACCCCATTTCATTGAAATTTAATATTACCCAAGCCACTATCGCCACCCCACCCACCTATACGCCGACAACTACGTGCACCCCGATCCCGACTTACACCAAATCTCCCTCTGCTACACCAACATCAGAAGAACCCACAACCGCGCCGACGTCGGCAGAGCCAGCAGTGACACAATCGCTTACCAGCACCATCCCTATAACCCCTTCACCTACTATAACCAACACTCCTACTCCCACCCCAACCCCAACGGCCACCTCTACCCCAACCCCGACCCCAACGTCTACCTTTACCCCCACGCCGTTCCCTCTAAAATTGGCATACATAGTCGCCGAGGAGGGGCATACCCTTTTTCTGGCCAATCTGACCAATCTTGAAATAGTGAATGCAGACATTCTAGTTCCGCTTCGGGCAGCCAGCCCAACTTGGTCGCCCTATGGTGAACGCATTGCTTTCCTGGGCGAAGTGGGCATTGAATACGTGCTACCGAATGCACCGGGGGGTAGTGGCCTGTGGATTTATGACTTGGAGACAAATAGGCCAACTTTGTTGCGAGAGGACGACAAAGCCAAATACTTGACTTGGTCACCAGATGGAGGGCTGATAGCCTACGAGTCGACCAAGGATACCGGCGAGTCACGCATCTTCTTTCTTGATACGGCTGGGCAGGAAAGACCAGGCAATATTCGGGGCGAGCAGCCCGCCTGGTCACCGGATAATAGCCGAATTGTTATGAAAGCTTGCCGGGAAGGGGGGTGTGGTTTATGGACGGTAGACCTTGACGGGTTAACCCCCCAGCATATTACGTTCCATAACAGTGATAGTTTTCCGAATTGGTGGGGGAACCAGATCGTTTTTACCTCACAGCAAGGCGGCAATTGGGACATCTATCGTGTGACGCTGGATGAAATAGGTCGCCCCCAGGGCAACCCGGAGCAATTAACCATCGATCCGGCTCATGATACGACCCCGGTCTACTCGCCCGATGGCCGGTTCATCTTTTTTCGCTCCAACCGTGATAACCGGTGGGCCATCTGGGTAATGAACGCCGACGGTACAGATCAACAGAGCCTCATCGTGACCGACGGCACTGACGCCTGGAATCGGGAGAAGATTTCCGTCATAGAAGGCGTTCGTTAGAATAAATTGTGTCAGCCAAATCTCACATTGTTGTTTATGATCTCCATCGATATGAGTGAGATTGAGGGTGAAATAGAACCTGTCTCCTGTCGAGCAAGCGAGGATAAATGAACCCTTTCGTGTATGGAGCGCCGGTAAATCCCGACCTGTTTATTGGTCGGCGTAAAGAAACAACTACGGTACTGAACCGCTTGGCCAACACTAAAGACCGAGGTTCCAGCGCAGTCAGCGGAACGAATCGCATTGGTAAAACCTCTTTCCTTCACTATATCAAGTATAAGGCCAGGACTAATTCCTGGCAGCCATCACTGGACCAAGCCCACTTCGTCTCCCTGGACTGCTCCAGCATTCCTCTGGAGAATGACACTGGTCTTTTTGACGAGACCAACTTCTGGCGATACGTATTGCGCTCTCTGAGGCGAACGTTCTCAGATGACAAACTGAAGATACAAGTCGAGCAGATATTGGAATCATCAAATGTCACCGACACCTTTGAGTTGAGCACGCTCTTTGAAAACATTGGTACCTCTGACCAATTGGTTGTTCTGTTACTAGACGAGTTTGAGTACTTAACCGGGCATAGCTCCCCGGCCAACCCCAGATTGTTATATACTCTTAGAGCACTGCTCAACCAGCCAGCCCCGCGTGGTCTGGCCTTAGTTACGGCCAGTAGGGAGACGTTGACGATGCTTAGTAACAGATTGAAGTGGCTAGGTTCTCCCTTTTACAACAACTTTGCCTTCATTGAGTTAAAACCCTTTACTGAAGATGAAATCAATGCCTTGATTGATCTTTATCTGGAGGTAACCAGCATTGAGTTCTCCCTTGAGGATCGCCAGTCTGTGTACCGGGTTTCGAAAGGCCATCCCGAGCAGGTGCAGTCTGCCTGCTCGCTCCTCTTTGATAAAAAGAGTGAAGAAAAACGGCACAAAGCGATTGAGGAAACCTTTGAAGTATCAGGAGAAACAAATCCACTTGATGCCAAGGAAGATGTTAATAAGATGAGAGAACAGTACGTTGATTTTGAGTTACACATTGCCCCAAATGGTTATGCTACAGCGCGATCTTCTGAGGGAGAAGCAACCGTCACTATTTTGACCACAGTGGCGAGTAACATCGAGTTATCCATGAATTTGATTGAAAAACATCAAACCAATGCAGATTTGCTAAAGAATTTTGGCCAGGAACTTTACAGACTACTCTTTCCCGATGAAATTCATACACATTTTCAGCAGACTGAGGCCGCAGCCAGAGCTGCTAAAGCAAAACTGCGTATCCGGCTCAGGATTGAAGCGGATCCATTGGCCCGTCTACCTTTAGAGTTTGCTTATCGGGCATTAGGTGGTTACTTTATCGCAGCCAATCCCAATACAGTCCTGTCACGTTACCTGAATCTTCCTCTCCCCCCGAATCGTACTAGAAGAAGGGAGGGAGCACTTCATCTGCTGACTATTATTGCTAATCCCGCTGATCAAACCCCACTGGATCCTGACGAATGGGAAAATATCATTTTGCAGACTTTAGCAGACCCCCTTGCAGCAGGACAAATTGAAATACAAACCGTCAAACGGGCCACTTTCAAAGAAATCCGTAATGCTCTGTTACAACAGAAGCCGGATATGATTCAATTTGTCGGTCATGGTATTTATCAGGATGGTAAAGGTTACCTGGCTTTGGTTGATGAGAAAACAGGCCAAACCTGGAAAGTCGACGACGAACGTTTTGCTAATATCCTCTTAGGTTTTGACGATCATCTAGGTCTGGTTAGTCTGGCTACCTGTGAAAGCGCCAAGAGCGACTCACCCCAGGGGTTTCTAGGCATCGCTCCTAAAATTGTACAGAGAGGCATACCGGCTGTAGTAGCGATGCAATATCAGGTTCTGATCAAGACGGCTGAGATTTTTCTGGAGCACTTTTACACGTCGATAGCTGCCCGCAAACCAGTCGATTGGGCTGTGCAGTGGGCTCGTAATGCTGTTGCCATTGAAATAGGGTTGGACAATCGTGAGTTTGCAACGCCTGTTCTCTACATGCGGGCTAAAGATGGGGAAATATTCTAATTTCCTCAATAAAGTCCGAAAGTGGGGATCAACGAGGAACACGAACTGAGAGGCTTAGCCCGAACTACCCATCGAGCAGCTCCGGCCTCGTAAGTATGCGCCAAATCAATAACTTCCTCGGGACGGTTAACAGCTACCCGCTACCTGGTAAGCATACATCAAATCAATAAACTCTTCGGGACGGGTGCAGGTCACCAGTTGGGCCCTGATTTTGGCACTATGAGCCAGGCCGCGGACGTACTTAACCACGTGCTTGCGGAACAGAATCAAGCCCCGCTCCTGACCGTAAAAATCAAGCATCAAATCCAGGTGACGCTTGATGAGTTTGGCTTTTTCGGCCAGGGTCACCTGGTCAATGTCTTTGCCCTGGAAAATCCAGGGATTGCCGATGGCCGCCCGGCCAATCAAAACCCCATCACAACTGGTGTGCTGCTTGATGCGGTCTATATCGGCCACGCAAGTCACGTCCCCATTCCCGATGACCGGGATACTGACCGCCGCTTTAACCTCGGCGATAGCATCCCAGTTGGCCGCCTCTTTATACCCCTGTTCCTTGCTTCGGCCATGGACAGCAATGAGGGCCGCCCCGTTATCCTCCATAATTTTAGCCACTTCCAGATAGTTGAGCGAGTGGTCATCCCAGCCCAAGCGAATTTTGCCCGTCACCGGCACGGACAGGAGCCTGGTCAGGCGGGCAAAAATGCGGCCAATCTTGGCCGGGTTCTTGAGTAAGGCCGCGCCGGCCCCACGCCCGGACACTTTTTTGACCGAGCAGCCCATATTGAGGTCGATAATGTCCGGAGCGCATGGTTCAATTTGGCGGGCCGCAGCTTCGAGGATGTTCTCGTCACTGCCAAAAATTTGAAAGACCACCGGCCGCTCAACCGGATCAAATTCGAGCATTTGCCGGGTGCGATGATTGTCATGCAAAATACCATCGGCCGAGACAAACTCGGTATAGCTCATAGCCGAGCCATATTCCCGGCAAATGAGCCGGTAAGGCTTATCGGAAAAACCGGCCATCGGCGATAGGATTAAATCGCCATAGACCGGAATATCACGGACTATGAAGGTTGGTTGGGAGTGGAGTGAGTTGGTTACAGGCGTCATATCCGTTGAATAACATACGGCGCGTGTTGCGTATTGCGTATTCCGTTTATTTTTTATTTTACGCAACACGCAATACGCAACACGCTTCCCACTCTAAAACTTTCTGGTTCTGTCTATCAATTTACTTTTACGAATCGCCGTCCGGCATAACCGCCCCATCAAAATCAGTGTCGAGCAAGGTGGCTTGATCCAAATTAGCCCCGCTCAAATCGGCCAGGCTCAGATCGGTATAGACCAAGTTGGTATGGGTCAGGTCGGCCTGGCTCAAATTAGCCCGGCTCAGGTTGCCGTGCTCTAAATTTGCCCCGGATAGATTAGCCCGATGCAAAACGGCCTCGTACAAAAAAGCGCCGCTTAAATCAGCCTGGGTCAAGTCGGCCTGAGAGAGGTTGGCTTCGGCCAAATTGATTTCCACCAGATTGGCCCCACTTAAGTTGGCCCTGACCAGGTTGGCCTGGCTTAACGTGGCTTTGGTCAGGGTGGCTTTGCTTAAGTCCGTTTCTCTCAGGGTGGCTTCGGTTAAATTGGCTCCGGTCAAATCAACCCCGGCCAGATTGGCCCTGCTCAAGGCAACCTCAATTAAATTGGCCTGGCTGAGATTAGCTCCTTTTAAATTGGCTCCGGTTAGGGTGGCCACGCTCAGAACGGCCTTACTCAGATTCGCCCCGGCTAAATTGGCATTGGTCAACCTGGCCCCTTCCAGATTCGACTGGCTCAAATCTACTCCGGATAAGTCGAGCCCACTTAAATCCTGATAAGACAAATCAAACCCCTGCAGCGACTCTTGTCCACCAGTAGCTTTCCAGGCTTTAGCCTGTTCGTACTGTTTTTGGCGCATGCCGGGGCTGGCTTCAGGCGGAGATATCTCCTCAGTTTCCTCTTCTTCAACGGTAGCCACCATTTCTTCCGGCAGCGTGTCCGTCACACCCAAGAGGTTGCCCACCGAAACCGGGCTGATGTTAGAGGACAGATCGATCGATTCCAGACCACCCAAATCCAGGGGCGTCCCCCCTGGCGTGCCGCCAAGATACAAGCGAGAAATTTCTACGCCGAGGGCCTTCACCGCCTCGGCCAGAATTAGCTGCGGATCATCAGGACCTTCGATAACCACAGTGGCCCATTGTTTGCCCTCAGCCGGGAATAACTGGATCGTAACCGTTGAAGTAATCATATCGCAAACCTCAATTATCTGTTTTCTTTATTCTAAAGAGATACCAGCCCCCTGTCAACAAAGTCAAACCCCTTTATAACTTTTGCAGCGTCTCAAACACCACCTGTATTCCCCAGCGCAAATTAGCGGTGGAGATCCGCTCGTCGACACCGTGGATACGGCTTAACTCCTGATGATCTAATAACATCGGCATAAAGCCGTAGGCTTTCATCCCCGCCTGGCGAAAAAAACGGGAGTCGGTCGTCCCAGGAGTGAGGTAAGGGGTCACCAGGCCGGCTGGGCCAATCGTTTGCAACGTGTCAGCCAGAACCCGGTAAAAATCGGTCTGGGTGGAGACAGTCACCGAGGCCGTTGGCAGCTCTTCAGCCACCACCGTTACTTTGGGATCGCTAATTACGGAACGCAAATTGACTAAAACAGCTTCATAATCTTCACCAGGCAGGAGCCGGATATCCAGTTTGGCCTCGGCTTGAGTCGGGATGACGTTGCTCTTTTGGCCGCCATTGAGCATAGTCAGGCTGACAGTATTGCGGATAAGCGGCCCGAAATAGGGCTCTGTTGCCAATAAACGACGCAGGAGTGGCCACAAGAGGGAGTTACCAGCCCGGGCAAAAAGTATAGAGCGGGGAAAAGATTGGCTGCTAGCCAGTACCTGTAACATCTCGACCACCGCTTTGGTCAGGCGGGCCGGCTGTTGCCAGCCTCTCACCCGCATAAGGGCCTGCACCAGTCGATCTTGTGGATTATCGGCGTGAGGAATAGAGGCGTGGCCTGGCGTGCCATGCGCCACTAATTTGACCGTCAGTGAGCCTTTTTCGGCAATGGCCACCTGATAAAGGTAGGGGGGGAGACCGCTCGACCGGCGCAGCCCCACGCCACCTTCATCCCACACATATTCGGCCCGGATTAACTCTGGATAATGATCGAGCAGCCAGGCAACGCCATAGCTGCCGCTGGTTTCCTCGTCGGCAGCAATCAATAAAATAATGTCTCGATTCAGCGGGGAGGCGTATTGTTTGAGCAGGGTTAAGGCTTGTAAAAAGATAATCCCCAAGCCTTTATCATCCAATGCCCCCCGGCCCCAAACAAAGCCGTCTTTAATTTGACCGCCAAAAGGTGGACTTGACCAGGCAGCAGCATCGGCCAGAACGACATCGGCGTGGGCGTAAAGCAGGCAAGGGGGGGCCTGACTGTTGCCCTGAGCTGGTAAGCGGGTGATGAGATTGGCTCGGCCCGGCGCGGCTTCGATAACCTGGGGTTGAAAACCACGCCGGTGCAGAATTTCGGCCAAAAATTCTATGGCCGCGGCCTCATTACCCGGCGGGTTCGTCGTGTCAAACCGGATATAACGACTCAATAAACTGGCTGCTTCCTGTTCAACAGTCGCCCAATCGATCCGGATCTCTTGCCCGGCTGGCCTGGAATTATAAATCTGAGCTTGCTGGCTATTCACCGTTTACTGTTAATTACTCATTGTTAATTACTCATTGTTAAACTGTTAATTACTCATTGTTAACTTGACAATGGCACATTTGACAGCCATTTTTCGCCCCTGTAGGCGCAGGATATTTACAATCTAGCAGAGATTGGTTACGCTGATAGAGAATAAGGAGGCGATTATGCGTAACCAACTCTGGAT
>DAOUMU010000213.1:0-4214 GCA_034409055.1 Anaerolineae bacterium | reverse complement strand
CAAGGACGTTAAAACGCCCTAAAAAAGCACCTTTTTAGCCCCTTCGGGCTTTGCTCTTTCAGCACGGGGCTTGAGTCCCGTGCTCCCGTTGGCTTGTTTATTACCCGATTATTTTCTTAAAGTTCATAAGTCGTTACTACCTGTGCCCGCTATAGCCGGTAGTGATCGCCGAAAGCCAAGCGCTGAGCGCTTATTCAAGCTTGAAGTTATCAAGATGAATAATATTTAGCTCCGTTTGGCCCACGTCTCTTTCCGTGTTCTCCAGGCGAATAAAAACGGTGATGGCCTTGGCCTGGGCCGTGACCCTGAGGGCAGGATAGCGCCACTCGTTATCCTTACCGTCCCGCTCAGCCCAGATCACGCTCGAGCTGCTCCAGTCACGCCCACCGGTGGGATCGAGGCCCAACGTTTTGAAAATTTTACCGTCGGCCCGCTCGCCACTGGTGCCTTTATAGAAAGAGACGATGCTACCGCTAAAGGTATAATCCCGGCCCGGTTCAGCCGTGACGGTCTGCATGAACACCAGGTCGAACCCATACCGGGAGGTCACCACCTGAGAGTGTCGCCCGTGAATATGGTAATCTCGCCCCCCACCGCCAAAATATTTCTGGGTAAACAGGCCAAAGGTGCCACTGTCCATCAGGTGAATGCGGCGACCTTCTTCGGAAATAAGCTCCAAATCCCAATCGGCTCCGTATCGTTCCGGGAATTGTGACTCTTTCCAGACCTTATCCTCACCCTCACGGTGATAGGGTTGGTAGTCGTCAAAACTGCCGTTCAGCAGAGTAGGATTGACCGTCCCCGTGGGCGGAGGTTCGGGCGGTAGCTCAATCCAAGGCTGCGGTCCAACAGTTGGCTCTACGGGCGGCGGTGTGGGCTCAGGCGGCAGGGGGGCCGGCGGATGAGGGGGGAGGGGTTCGGGCAACGGAGAAGGCCCCAGTGACGGCGACGGTTCAGACGGAGCGGTGGGCGCTGGTGACGATATCGCCCCGGCCAAAGACGGAATGACCAGCACCTGACCTACCCAGATTTTACCGGGGTCGGCCAGATTATTGGCTTTTTGGATAAGGGCGTACTGGTGTGAGTCGCCGTAAACCTGGCGGGCAATTTTGGCCAGGGTATCGCCGCGCTGCACGGTGTAGGTGATCACCCCGGTTTTACCTTCGGCGTAGACCGCCAGCAAGTCAACCAGCACCTGTTCTACGGTCTTGCCCTCGGCCTGGGCGCGCTCCAGGGCAGCTTGATAGATGGTATCATCCAAATCAATAGCGAAATTTTGTTGAGTCATATGTCTCTCCTAAAAAATGACCATAAATTTATCTCTTCCGTAGAGAGGGCATCCCTATGTCCGGCCCCCGCATGGGGATGCGGGGCCTACGAAAAAAAATTCCTAAAATTTATCTCTTTCGTAGAGAGGGCATCTCTATGCCCGGCCCATGGGGATGCGGGGCCTACGAAAAAAAATTCCTAAAATTTATCTCTTCCGTAGAGAGGGCATCCCTATGCCCGGCTTGTCCTACCTGTCATATATTATCAATGGCTAAGTCTGACGAGTTTATTGTAAACTTTCTTTAAGCTTTGGCAAGCAGGGGGTATCCACGTCAGCAATTCTCAGGCTGACATAAAGACCTGACAGGTTTTAGGGAGTTCCGAAATTTAAATTTGGCATTAAAGATTTTGTTCTTGACAATAAACAAGCAGTGGTAGACAATGCTGGTGATTGATGCCACAATAAACCCATTTAAAATTCAATTCGAAGGAGGATATGAAAATGTTAGCCGCAGTTTTTGAGGGGGATGGTCAACTGGTCTTGCAAGACCGGCCGCAGCCCGTTTTGAAAAACGACAACGAAGCCCTAATTAAAGTGCACGGTGTCGGCATTTGCGGAACAGACCTGCACATCTTGCAAGTGCCGCCGGCCCATCCGGCCACCCGGGGGGCTATCCTGGGGCATGAATTTACCGGTGAAATCGTCGAAGCCGGCAGCCAAATCCCGGATTTCCAACCCGGCGAAGCAGTAATCATCGACCCGCATCCCGGTTGTGGGGTTTGCCGGGAATGTAAAAAGGGGAATCCCGACCGCTGTATTCCCCTGATTGAAGCCTCAGGCGAGCCGGGCCATCCGGCGACTATTGGCATCTTTTCCGATGGGGCCATGACCGGCTATGTGGTGGTGCCCCGACAGGCGTTGTATAAGGTCAGTCCTGACGTGCCCGCCCATATCCGGGCCCTGGCCGAGCCACTGGCCTGTGTGGTCAATGCCGCCCAGAAGCTCAAGGTCCGGCCGGGTGAATCGGTGCTGGTGTTGGGAGCCGGTCCGATTGGCTTGCTGTTTACCGGCTTACTCAAAGCCAACGGGGCCACAAAACTGATTGTGTCTGAAATATCTGCCTACCGGCGAGAAGCGGCCAAAGATTGCGGGGCAGACATCGTGGTCGATCCGAACAACGAAGACCTGGCCGCGATTGTCAGGCAAGAAACCGGCGGCGGCCCGGATGTGGTGGTCGAGGCCGTTGGCCCCCTGTTACCGCAAGCCGTTGAACTGGTGGGCGGTGGCGGTCGAATCCTGCAATTTGGACACGACGAAACGGTCAATCCGGCCATTCCGGTGGCTGAACTGCTCAAGAAAGAAGTGCAGATTTTTGGGGCTTATATCGGTAAATTCTGCTTTGATATAGCAGCTAAAATCATGGAGAGCGGCGCCCTGCCGTTAGAACGGATCGTATCGCATCGGTTGCCTTTATCCAAGGTCCACGAAGGGCTTGATTTATTGTGCCAGGGGAAAGCTATTAAGGTCATTTTGTACCCTGAAGCGTAGCAGTAACACAAGCAAGCAACCGCTCAATCCTGGGCGCATTTCAGTTTTGGGGCGAGTTATAAATCACCATCCAAGTCTACCCACAATTTGACATGAAGGCGAAAATATGAGACAGTAACCCCACTATACAGAACTGGTGTCAGAAATATGGATTTAAAAAGAAGAGAACGCCAGGGTCAGTTAACAGTCAATCTTGGCCTGATATCGAATATTTTTCTGGCCGCCCTAAAAACCGCTTTCGGAATTTTTGGCCACAGCCCGGCTTTATTAGCCGACGGTATCAACTCCACCTCTGATGTGGCCTACTATATTGTGGTCATGGTCTTTATGCGGCTGGCGAGCAAGCCGGCTGATGCCGAGCACCCCTACGGCCACCGCCAACTGGAAAGCATCGCCGCCCTGATTGTCGGGGCCTTTGTGATCACGACCGCCATCGCCATCTTCTGGAATGCCGCCAATAGTGTGTATGACTTCCTGATTGGAGAGCGTAACTTCACCGGAGCCACTGCCGGCGCCTTGTGGGTGGCCTTACTGACGATCATCATCAAACTGGGATTGACCATCTTCACCCACCGGATTGGCCAAAAGACCAAAAACGCGGCCGTGTTAGCCCTGGCCTACGATCATCGCAACGATATATTCTCGGCCTCGGCCGCCGCCACCGGCATCTTTCTCGGCCGGATGGGCTATCCCTGGGTAGACCCGCTGGCAGGAGCGCTGGTGGCCTTGGTCATCTTGCGTACGGGCATCGAAATCATACGTGAGTCGACCACAGACTTAATGGACACGGTACCGGGTCATTCCCTGGCCCGGCAAATCACCCAACTCTTATGTACCATTCCGGGAGTCAAACAGGTTGAGGAAATTCATGCGCATCGGTTTGGGCCATACCTGGTGGTCAATATTACCATCGGTGTCGATGGCTCGTTGAGTGTGGCTGCCGGCGACGAGGTTGCCTCGCAGGTAGAGCGTACCCTATACGAGCACGTGGAACTTATGCGCCGGGTGCACGTCCACTACCACCCTGTTAGGGAGTACAAGAAACCCTCAATCTATTGCGAAGAGTTGAGTTTACCGTGACAGACAGTAGCCCGACTATTGTAATCTGACCAACACCCATAAGCAATGCTGCCAGACTTCGGAAATCTTTGAAGGCGATTTTGCTAACCAAACAGCCTGATAATGCAGGTAATTTTGCTGCCAAATATATCTTTGCAGACTTCCGAAGTCTTAACTTAACGACATTGATGGGCGTATATAACAGTTGGGGGACAGCCACCTAAAGCGCGAGGCTGAAGCCGTCGCGCTAAAAGAGCAAAGCCCTGACGGGCTAAAATGCTCAAAAAACCGGCTGTTTTAGGGCGCTTTAGCGTCCTCATTGCCCTGTGGGTTGCTC
>DAOUMU010000212.1:0-3472 GCA_034409055.1 Anaerolineae bacterium | reverse complement strand
GTCGAGGCTTCAGCCGGTCCAAACGGGGCCACGACCGGCTGAAGCCTCGACCCCACAATATGTTGGGCTGAAGCCTCGACTCCATAACATATTTGTCCGGCTGAAGCCTCGACTCCACAATATATTTGCCCTCAAATCGAAATACACCCGGAGCCCCGGTGATTCCTACCTCTTGACCAACACAATCTTATTTTGTATACTGCTTCAGGAGGAGGGGAACGATGGCCACCGTTTTTATGAAATGGTTGGAGACAACACCCGACGCCTACGACCGGGGTATTCGGCTTCTCACTCTTAACAAGCTTAAGCCGCTCAAGGAGCGCATTGCGTGGCAACTGGTGCGTGAGGGTGAGCGGGTGCTGGAGATTGGCTGCGGCACCGGAACGCTGGCGGTGTTGATGGCCCGGCGGGGGGCAACGGTCACCGGGGTGGATGCCTCGGCGGGGATGTTGGCCGAGGCCCGGCACAAAGTCGCCGCCGAAGCAGTGGCTGACCGGGTGACCTTGCTGGAGATGGCGGCCAGTATGTTGACCGATCACTTTAGGCCGGGTAGTTTCGACGTGATCGTCAGCACTCTTGTCTTCAGTGAACTCTTTGAAAACGAGCGCCGCTTTGTGTTGGAGGAATGTCACACGCTGTTGGCCCCCGGCGGCCGGTTAATCATCGCCGACGAGGTTGTGCCCGCAGGGCTGCTTTCACGCCTGATCTATTACCTGGTGCGGCTGCCGCTGGTTCTCATCACCTGGTTGCTGACACGCACCACAACCCATCCCTTGCGGCGGCTCCCCCAGGAATTGGCTGCGGCCGGCTTTCGGGCCGAGTCTGTGGCGTCGTTCCTGGCCGGGAGCTTGCAGTTGTTCGTCACCCGCCCTGCTACTGAGATCGAGGCAACGCCGGCCTATCAATTTCCCCGGCTGCGGCACCGCCTCACCTGGCGCACGTTCCTGACCGACGGGTGGGGCCTGTTCTTCCGCATCATCCCGCCCTATCCCAAGGTCCGTCCCGGTCTATATCGTCTTGGCGAGCCGGACCGGGATGCGCCCGTCCTGGTCACCGGCAACTTTGACCTGACGGTGCGGCGCGTTCTGAAGGCGCTTGAGGGCAAGGTGAACGCCTGGCTGTTGGTGGCCGACTCGGCCGGCATTAACGTGTGGTGCGCGGCCGGAGGGGGCTATTTTACCGCCGAAAAAGTCATTGCTGCCGTCAAAACGTCGGGGTTGACGGCAGCGGTCAGCCACCATGCGCTCATTCTACCGCAATTGGCAGCCAACGGCGTGGATGGCTGGAAGATCCGCCGGGAAACCGGTTGGGGGGTTCACTGGGGGCCTGTCCGCGCCGAGGACATCCCGGCCTACCTGGACCGCCGCCGCAAAAAAACCGAGGCGATGCGCTGGGTGCGCTTCCCGCTCAAGGACCGCCTGGAGATGGTGACCGTTACCGTCGGTTTCTACGGTCTGCTGATCTTGTTGCCGGTGCTGATCTTCTGGCGCAATTTGTTCTGGCCGGTCACCGCCAGCCTGGTCGGCCTGTCTTATTTCTACGCCGTGGTTCATCCCTGGCTGCCCGGCCGGGATGGACTGCTCAAGAGCATTCCGCTGACCCTCATCACCCTGGCCGGGTTGCTGGTTTATACCTTGCTCTGGCAACCGTTGCCCACCCCCCAGTTGTTCAATTGGGCAGTAGGGCTGACCGGGCTGTCGGTCTTTACGGCGGCTGAGTTGCAGGGCATGTCGCCACTGATGCGCGGCGAGCAGGCCAATTGGGGCTGGGAGGCGCTCATCGGCGTCACTCTGGGCCTGATCTATTGGTTAGCGCCCCTGGCCCTGGGCTGGAGGTGAGCCTATGTCCACAGAACCGACGTTTTGGTCTTCTATTGGCGAACATTTACAGATTGCCCGGCGACTGCGGGGGTTGCAGATCCACTTTGACCCCGAGCGGTGCTCCGGTGTCTGGCAGTGTTACGAGGTCTGCCCGGTAGGCTGCTGGACGCCCGACCGCGAGCGCCGCCGGGCCGTCTTTCACGATGGTGAGCGATGTATCGCCTGCGGGGCATGTGTGCTGCAATGTCCTGAAGGCGCTATTGAGTTGCGGCCGTCCTGATCAGATGGATGTACGGATTCTGAATTTGTCAATCCCCGCCGAGCAAGAAAGATGAATTATATACCCTGGAAAGGAGACACTATTTTATGAAGAAAGTATGGTTACTGGTAGCAGTAGTTGCCGGTCTGATTGCGGGCCTCGTCCTGCCCGCCGAGTGGCGGGCGAAACTTTCTCAACCGCTGGCGACCGTAATGGGGAGGATGGTAGCGAACATGCCGGACGAGTGACCTTGAAAGGCCATCTTGTCTGGCGTGCTCCAGACATTGGAACAGAACATACAGCTTCTGGCCCTCTTAGAGGAACAGCAGTAGAGATGTGGGGCGTTAGGCGTTGTTAAGGGACTTGATGGTTTTTCAGAGTTATCTTGAGGCGGGCAGTTTTGGGTCGTGCCCAGGACCGGGCAGTTTAGCGTCGTGCCCAGGACTGACGACAGCAGCCGTCCGAACAGTGAGCGATTCTGGGTATCATGAAGCGTTTCACGTTCGTCACCTCCTTTCCGGTTCAGCGATTCTCATTGAGTGGGGAAGTGCAGGTATCCCTGGCGAGCGAGAAACTACCGAAGGATTTACGCCGAGTTGTATTAGGGCGTGTTGACATTTCGGATTATGTCACGCTTGGCGTGAGCGACCACAGGGAGCGAAGAATCTCCTGTTTCGCCTTGAATTTGCCCTCGTTGCCGGAGATTCCTCTCGTTTATGCCCTTTGGGTACTGCGCTCCTCGGAATGACATTTTTGGACATCGGAATTCCCTTATCCCTTCCTTATATGTATGTATGTATTTAAATACATCTATATATTAAAGCAAAAAAAAAGAAAATTCACCTCTCGCCCACATGCTGCGGGTCGAACTTGGCAATAAGCTGCCCGCAGCATTCAATCACGTTGTTGCGGTTGATGGCGTAGAACACTTGCTTGCCCTCCTTGCGGCTGGTCACCAGGCCGAACTGCTTAAGGACGCTCAGGTGGTGGGAGATGGTCGGCTGGGACATAGCAAAGGCATCGACGATGTCGCCAACGGGCATCTCCCTCTCCAGTAACATCTCCAGGATCTGCTGGCGGGTGTCGTCAGCCAAGGCCTTGCAGAAGTCTACGCAATCAATCGTCACAGTTCGTTCCTGAATATATAGACGTTTTTTGATACGTCTATATGATACCGTATTTTCGAGGACTTGTCAAGCTGTCCGGCAGCCAGTTGAAGGAGTAGTAGTAGCTAATGGGCCGTAGATAAGTCATTACGCTTCACGTTGTAGAGTCTCGTAAAGTCGTACCTTAACAATCCAAAAATAATCGTACCCCCTGGCTCAGGCGATGAAGAAGGGTAGGGTGAGTTGTATGGGCTGAGGGGGCTGGAGGGCTTGGGGCTCAAGTCCCG
>DAOUMU010000211.1:0-29190 GCA_034409055.1 Anaerolineae bacterium | reverse complement strand
ACTATCGTCCGGTCTTCACTACGCTCCAGGCGTGTGCCTAAGACACGTCCGTGTACCGTACCTTTACCATCCCGAAAACCTGTCCCACGTCAGCCTATCCCAGGCATTACCGCCCATCCCCCGACCTGGAAAGGTCGGTCTCGGGCGAACGGGTCGCACCAACGGCTTGCACCCGACGCGGCTATCGCCGCTTAAAATCGGTGGCCACACGCGCTTTATAGTTGCTCTTATGGCGAAAGCTCTTTCTCGCACTCGCCGCGCGGGTGAAGCCAACCGTTCGGCGGCTGATTCTGGATGCGAGATGTCAGAATTGCCAATCATGAATAACACAAAACCTCAAGACCATCCCTTATCCATTCACAATTGGATTGCTGTGATACTCAATGCTGTGGCGGGGGACGTTTTCGGCATCGCTTTTGGCTTGTTCGGCAACCTATCTACTTGGCTCATTGCCGGCACATTGTTTGGCGTTGTACTCGGTCTAGCAAATGAAGTTCTCTTTAGCAAGATCGACAAGCTTGCTAGATGGTATCGGCTTCGCTCCGTTTTTCTGATATTGGGAGAGATTCTGCTGATTATGTACATTGGTTTTCCGGCCCGCATAGCATATTGGGTGACTCATCCATCTCGCGCACCCATTGTTGGATCACCAGCCGATGTGGGATTGACTTATGAAGATGTGGCCATACCAACAACGGACGGCGTGATATTGCAGGGCTGGTATGTACCATCGCGCAATGGGGCCGCCATCATTACTCTGCACGGCTATAATCGCAACCGTGTCGACCTCCTCCCCTATGCCGAGGCTTTGGCTGAACACGGCTATGGCGTGTTGATGCTCGACCTGCGCGCACATGGCGAAAGCAGTGGTGAGGTTTTCCCGTTTGCCGGCCCTGGCCTGGATGTGAAAGCTGCAATGGCTTACTTGCGCAATCGGCCTGAGGTTGACCCGGAACGTATTGGCGCATTGGGACGTTCGGTAGGAGGTCACGCCATTATTCGGGCCGCCGCTGAAGATGAAGCCATTAGAGCACTGTTGGTTGATGGTGTAAACATGAATACGCTAGATGACCTTCTTTTGATATCGCCTGCCGAGACCAGTATCTCGGGCCCATTCTTCTGGCTAGCCGCACCGGGATACTGGGTGTACGACCGTATGAAAGAACTGATGAGTGGTGGCATTCCGTTAGAGTCGAATGGGGTGCTGGTTTCACACGTTGCTCCACGCCCGATTTTCTTCGTTTCCGCCGGGCGAGACGAAGAACGAGGTCTGAACCGCCGCTACCACTTGCTTGCCGGGTCAAATGCACAGTTGTGGGAATTGCCTAACACGGAACATTGCGCTGGCATTCACACGCATGCCGCAGAATACAAACAGCGCATGCTGGACTTTTTTGATGCCAATCTACTATCTGAGTAGTTCACAAGTTTCTTTACACGCAGAAGCGGCTAACCCCGGCTTGGAGCTGACTGGCTAATCTCGGCACAAATCGAAGGTTGCGGGGGAAATGTAGCGAGTTGTTTGGCGAAGGCTCCACGAGAAACCCGCCAGCAGCTCAAGCCACCCGTTGGAGATTGCTTCGGGCTGCGCTCTCGCAATGACATGCCAAGAAGGCGAATAGTGACGAAATGGATATACTTTTTTCACCATTGTTAAATCATAGAACCAGAATTGACAATGAAAAAGTAACTTCCGGTGCGACAACCTCATAGAGCATCCAACCCCGTAAAACGTAAAGCGTAAAACGTAAAAATGAGCTGTGGATAAGTCATTACGCTTCACGTTTTACGTTTTACGAGTTGGCTAGCGACATCAAGCGGAAGTTACTTTTTGCCCCGCTGGCAAGCCAAATTCTGGTTCTATGATGTAGTGATTGAAGGAATAAAAGTATAAATTCACAGTGGTGAAAACTAACATAAGGAGATGTCTATTATGTCTACTACTGGATCATACCCTCAGTCTACTACTGAGCAAGCTTTTCAAGTAGTGGAATCGATCGAGTTGGCTCTCGTGGCTCAGAGTTTTGGGGAATTCGCAGAGTGTGTACTCCCTGAGATTGCCAGAATGACACTATCGCCTGTAGTTCTTCTTTACATAGCAGACCCACGGCTACCTACATCTCGCTTTTTTCAGCATGGGTTTCCATCCAGGGCAGCGTCCGAGATAGAGGATCTGTGTGCTGAACATTTCGGCCAGATCTCTAGCCAACCCGACTCACAGTCACTCTTGGTACGTGCTTCCTCGGCTTGGGAGAGTGCGGCTAACCTCATATTTTATCCTCTGCGAACTAAGGAGAGATGCCTTGGTCTGGTAGGGCTGACAGCGGATACGGATGCGACGCCAACCTCACCGAAGGTTTGGGGGGGGCTGCTCCGCTCGCTGGCCAATATCCTCAGTCGTCTTACGGAGTGTATAGAATCTGAGAGACAACTCTTGTATCTGAATACCTACCTGACCGTAAGCTCGATGCTGGCTCAGTCGCTGGATCTCCATGAGTTGCTAGAGGTAGCCTTGTACTGTTGTATGGACGTAGTGTCAGCCGAGGCGGCCTCGGTCTTGCTCCTTGATGATGAGAAGCAGAACTTTAGATTCTACCAAGTCGAGGGTCCGGCAAAGCCGATCTTGATGGCTGCAACCTTTCCTGTGGATAGGGGACTGGCGGGTTCCGTTTTACAGGCGCAGCAATCAGAGATCATCAATGATGTCCGCAACGACCCCCGATTTTATAAACGGGTTGATTCAGAGTCTGGTTTCGAGACCCGGAATATGATCGCTATTCCACTCACAGCCGGTGAAGAGCGGGTTGGTGTGCTGGAGGTCTTGAACAAGACCAACGGTGGTTCCTTCACGGACGAGGAGCGTCTGTTACTGGTTTCGATTGCAGAGGAAATCGCATTTGCAATTCGGAACGCCATAGTGTTCGAGTATGTAGTGAATACCTACTGTAAGCAGCGGCAAGGGCAAATGTCGTGTAAAGGATGCCAAAGGCCGCTTGGTTCATGGACACCGTGTGTTAAGTATCGAGAGGCTACTGGTACGTTTCAGAAGTTTTCAGGATCATAACCGGCAGCAGGATAGGTTGGGTCGGGGCTAAGAAACCCAGCTCCTGCCCAATGAAGAAAGATGGGTTTTAGGTGTTGCCAAATAGCACACATCGTGCTATATTCATTTTATGAAATACTTCTCCTGGAACAATGAAAAGAATCAGTTGTTGAAATCTGAACGCAATATCTCTTTTGAAGATGTCGTGTTTCATATTGAAAAGAAACACGTTTTGGATATTGTCGAGCATCCCAATCAGGAAAAGTACAAAGGCCAGAAAATCTTTATCATCAATATTGATAATTACGCCTATCTTGTTCCTTTTGTTGAAAGTGAACGAGAAATATTCTTAAAAACGATTATTCCCAATCGGAAAGCAACGAAGCAGTATTTAAAAGGTCAGGCAAAAGATGAGTGAAATAAAGTTAGATGCAGAAGAAAAAGAGTTATTGGCATCGTATGAAGCGGATGAATGGCGATCAGTCGGGAATGTGGAAAAAGAGACTAAAACCTACAGCGAATATGCCAGGGCTACCTTCAAGAAAGATAGACGGGTTAACATCAGGATTTCAAGCAAAGACTTAGAGGCGTTGCAAAAGCGTGCGTTAGAGGAAGGGCTACCGTATCAAACGTTAATAGCCAGTATCTTGCATAAGTTTGTAAACGGACGATTAGTAGAACGTATTTAAAAGGCTTTGGGCCGATATCGGCACACCCTTGCGCCCGCTTATTGCGGAGAAAAGCATTCCGCAAACACGGGTGCAAGAGTGTGCCGGATTGAGGGTTGACTATTTAACAAAGAAAAGGGCACCGTGCCTTCTTTCAATTGAAGTGGGTTGCGCTGGCAAAATTGCGCGAAATTGTGGGTTTATTTTGGTGCTCATTTGCAGTTGAAGTCGGTTTATGGGGTAAATCGGTTTTGTTTTTTGAACGGGGTGAGACCAGCGGGCACGGTTTATGGCGTAAATCGGTTTTTTGGTCGTAAAGTGGTGGGGCGTTGTCAGCGGGCACGGTTTTGGGCGAAAGTTGGTTTTTGGTGGTAGGGGGGCGTCAGTTTGGCCAGCGGCCTCTGTCTCGCTTTCACCGCTCGGTCAGTATGCTTTCGAGGTACGAATCGCTCACCCTTTTTCGTTGCTGTATTGCCCTGCGCTTGGCCAGCCATTTGGGCAAGCCCCACAATCCGGCCAGTTGACCCCGCAAGCGGGCGCGGGCGGCCTCGCCTCGCCAGGCACGCAGAGCTTCTGCGGCAATTTTGAGTTGGGCCTTGATGATAGCCGGCCAGTGATGGCGGAAGATGGCCCCGGGCAAATCTTTGGCCAGGACAAAAATGGTGTTACGTCCGGTGTAAAAACTGGCGATCACCCCCCCGCCGGTGGCACTGAGGTGATGGTAAACCACGGCTTTTGGGGCGAATACGGCTCGATAGCCAGCCAGTTGGGCGCGCCAATTCAGGTCAACATCCTCCAGGTACATGAACAAATCTTCGTCAAACAGGCCGATCTCTTCCAGCATATCCCGGCGGTAGGCCACAGCTCCACCGCACCCCCCAAAAATATAGGTATCCTGGTCAAACTGGCCCTCATCTTTTTGCCATACCCCCCGGTTGATCGGGATGCCGTCGGTCCCAAAGCCGTCTCCGGCGGAATGAATGGTGTCCCGTTCATCAAATAGCAACATTTTACTGGCCACGATGCCTGCCTCCGGGTATGCTTCTAAGGCATCGACCAAAGCCTGCGCCCAGCCGGGGCTAACTTCGGTATCATTGTTCAGAGCGACAATAATCTGGCCCTGGGCCTGTTCAATACCCCGATTGATGGCCCCGGTCAAGCCCAGGTTTTGGCCCAACTCAATAATTTTGACTTCGGGAAAGTCACGCCGGGTCAAGGGAACCGACTCGTCGGTGGAGCCGTTGTCGACCAGGATGATTTCCAGGTGGGGATACGTTTGGGCCCGCAGCGCGTTGAAGCAGGTGGTCAGGTGGTACGCGCCGTTATAATGGGGGATGATGATAGAGAGAAAGGGGATCTTACTCATCCCGGTTAGCCAGCCCCTCCCTCTTCAAAATAGGCCGCCAAAGCCTCCTGCCACGATCTCAACTCGATGCCCAACGCTGCTCCCTTCGTATTCACCAGGGGGGTAAAGCTAGGCACGGTTGAGGCTCGTTGGTAATCGGCCAGGGTGATGGGCTGGATCGGGATATCCTGGCGATCGCTGAGGCGCAGCACTTCTTTGGCGAAGTCGTAACGGGAGCAATGACCGGCGTTGGTGAAATGGTAAATACCATAGGCTCGAGTCTGAACCAGTTGAACAATGGCTTCGGCCAGGTCGGGGGCATAGGTGGGGTTGCTGACCTCGTCGGTGACCACGCGCAACGCTTTATGGGCATCTGCGGCGGCGATGATTTTAGCCGGAAAGGTATGACCACTCACAGCGTATAACCAGGCTGTGCGCACAATGTAGAGTTTGTCTTTGACGTAGTGAGCGGCCATTTGCTCGCCGGCTCGTTTTGAACTGCCGTAGGGGTTGACCGGGTTGGGGGGATCATCTTCTTGATAGGGTCGGTCCGCACGCCCATCAAAAACTTCGTTGGTGGACACGTAAACCATGTCTGCATTAGCCCGGAGACAAGCATGGGCCACATTTTGCGTACCAAAAGCATTGATCTGGAAAGCCATGTCGGGGTCTTTGGCGCAGCCGTCTACATTGGTCATCGCCGCGCAGTGGATAATTAACTCAGGCCGAAAGTCGGATAACTTTTGCACAATCGTATGCTGGGTGATATCAAAATCAGGTACATCTGTTGGGAAAACAGTATCCCCTTGCTCATTTAATATCTTTTGTAGGGCCTGGCCCAGTTGGCCATCTGCACCGGTAATAACAACACGCATCGTAGTACCTCGCTTGAAAAAATTAGCTGTTAGAGCTACTACTCAGGAGGGATTCCTCGGTCTTTGGCCTCGGAATGACATAAGGCTGAGTAGTAACCAGTTAGTTTAAGTGTAAGCCTGGTAAAGTGTCAGATTCAGTTTGAGGCCGGGCTTTGCTGAAACGGCGTCGAACTAGATTAACCAAAAGATTCAAGCCCATAATGGGCCAGGGCAATAAAAGCCCTAAACTGGCCGCAATCGTGACCTCAAATAGACTGGTAATCTGCCAGAAAGCGGGGACAACGGCCGGCAAGCGCCAAGTTGCCATAACCCCGTTTTGCCAATATGCCCAGCATAACGGTAGGGCAAAAATGAAGGTAACCAGCACACCAAATCCATATCCTGTGCCCAACAGCGTCAGCCACTCTGCCTCGTTCACTAACATTAAAAATATCAACACCAATCCCCCCCCCACCAGCAAGCTGACGGTCATTCGACGAGTGATGTCGAAGGGTAACTCGGAGAAGTTTTCCAGGGAACTGAGGGAGTAGCTATAACCTTGTAGCCTGTAAAGCACATGGTATAGAATAATCGTCATAATGGCGGCAATGACGATTGAGCCAGCAT
Organism: Anaerolineae bacterium; assembly: GCA_034409055.1. Taxonomy (GTDB): domain Bacteria; phylum Chloroflexota; class Anaerolineae; order 4572-78; family J111; genus DAOUMU01. The sequence goes on along the minus strand of DAOUMU010000211.1, from coordinate 22,653 downwards.
AGAAGCCTCGCCGTCGCCACATTGTGGTAAACCAGATAAGAATGACGAGCAAGGCAATGACCAATCGTGGCCATTGTTCGGCTTTCAAGCGGCTGTTTCGGGCGATAGCTATCTGGGCATCGGCTTCCTCTTGGGCTAATAAAGCTAATTGTAAAGCCCCGCTAATATTGTTATTGGCAAAAGAGGCTTGCATTTGAGCCAGATCGGCCGATAACACCTCGGGCAGGGTGGCCTGTGGATCCTGGATATGGGTTAAATAGACTTCGGCCAGGGCGACCCGTTGCCGGGCCAGAACAAGTTGGGCGATGGCCTGGTCGGATTCAGTCAGTTGTAGCATTTCGAACAAAATCCGTCCCTGAGCCGCAGTTGGTGGGGCCAGACCTAACATAGTTGAAATCGTGGGCGCTATATCGGTTTGATAAACGTCGCTGTAGTTTCCAGAGATAATACCCTGACCCATCATGACCAGGGGTTGCCAGATAATCTCGACTTCGTCTCCACCGTGCCCGCCTCTGGCGATGTGCCCGTGATCAGCCAAAACCACCAAAACACTGTGGCCAAGATCCATGACCTTACTGATTTGGCCCAGGTAGGCATTGACTGTGTGAGCCGCTTGCCGGTATGCTTCGCTAGATGAGCCTCCCTGATATTGACCGGCAAAATCTACCTGGGTGAAATGAATCAAAACTAAATCAGTGTTGTCATTTTCGATAAGGGACAGGCTAGCTTCAATAATGGCTTGATCGGCTTTAGGGCCTGGCTCATCGACAAAAAATGTGTAATCCAATTGATTACGGGGGATAAGCCGGCGCCAATCAGCCAGGCCCAACAGGGCTGTTTGTAATTTGGCCTCGTGAGCGCGAGCAAAAATGGTATCAATTTCCAGGAGGTGTAATTCCTCAGGCGGTTTATCGATGGGCGGGGCGTCGTTGGTGTCTGGAGGAGCACCGGTGATAAGAGTCCCCCAGGCTGTTTGCGAATAAGTAGGGGGTATGCTTTGTACGGCAGCCGTCGCTCCGGCACGTTTGAGTTGCTCAAGCACGGGCAGCTCAAGCGCCAGCGAATCGTCATAGCCCAGACCACTGATCAGTACCATCACCACTTTGGCGGTTTTGGGTGTGGTAAATGGTTGGGCAGATAAATCAGCCTCCCGGAAGGGGGAGCGATAGTTCTGGATGGAAGCATAAAATACCCGTATCCAGAGGGCTGCCCCAATAATGATGCTAACCAGAACCAGAATACTCAAGCCTACTGAATCGTATTTCTTCATAGCTGGGGCAAATTATACCAGCTTTTGGGAAAAAAGATAACAAGATAGGTTTTTTGAGTCCTGCACTGCTTTTTTGGAGATTCATTAAAAAACGTGTAACATATAATCTTGCACAATAATTATGCAGTTATTGTAAAACGGGAACTTTACAATACCTTCCGGATGGTGTTCACCAGGACACCTGATAATTATTGGGCACAAGTCGGGAAGGAGATGTAATTTGTTGGGGGAATTCTTTCCTCAACTGGAAGATGATGGGAACGATGGTAGATATAGAAGCATTGGAACATCGCTATCAAGTTTTGTGTAGCGACTTTCAGACGGGCAAAATTGATGAAGCAACATTTATTGCAGAAGTAGACAGGCTCCAATTTCAAGATAGTTATGATCGCTATTGGATGATAGGTACTCAAACTGGGGCCTGGCATTATTACGATGGCCAAACCTGGCACCAGGCTGATCCCCGCGAAGCTGATCAATTACCTTTTATGGATGATCAAGGGCGTTATTGGCAGCGGGGGGTCAAGAGTGGGGACTGGTATTATTATCATCTTGAAACAGGAGAATGGGTTAAACCAAGCCAGGATGATGATCCTGCCCCCCCACCTGCTTACGGAGAACAACAGAAGCGGCGACTAAAACCGCAGGCTGCTCCTTATCAATCTCGTCTGCAGCCACAAGATACCGATGCGGGTCCGGGGATGCCCTCGCAACTCGATGGCCAATTATTTCAAGATGATGAAGGGCGTTACTGGGCTGTTGGCGGCAAAACCGGACAATGGTATTTTTATGCTCATGATGGCTGGCATCCCGCCCATGAGTTTCAGCCTACGGCTGCCTCGCAAACGCCTCAAACACAGTCGTACCAACCACAAACGTATCAATCACCACCAGCCCAAGCATCTTATCAACCATTTCAAGGCTATCCTGCCCAACCTTATCAGCGCCAAGGGCCACAGGGGTATGTGGCTCACCCTCAACCGCAGCAACCTGTTTACCAACAACCAGCCCCTGGGCCACAACCAACTCAAACCTATCCGGTAACTCCCGGACAAGAAGTGCAACCACCAGGGGGTCAATCCGCTCAAAATTATGGGGTCCCACCCCAACAATTCCCATATCAACAACCTGCCCCCGGTCCCCAACAACAACCACCTCAAAGTTATGTGGCACCATCTGAGCAAAAGGTACAACCACCGCTGGAACAACAGCCCGTGCAACCTGATTCAGTTCAATCCCAACCGGCCACTCAAACTCCTCCTCCGGCTGACGTTCAGACAGAAACTGCGGCTAAACCGACCTCATCGGAACCGGATGTACCTCAAATGCCCAAACCACCCCAGGATGGCTCCCAGTCTGGGGCCTGGTATTACTTTGATGGCAAGCAGTGGCTTAAATATTCGTCGGGTGAACCAGAAGAAACATCCCCACCACCCCCCAAAATGGTCATTGATCAAGAAGCAAAGCCGGTCCAAGCTAAAGTTGAACCCAATAGTCAATCCGTCGTGGCTGAATTTTTTGAGGAAGATGACGAACCTCCAGTTGAAGAAGTTGTCGATGTAGAGGTTATTACTGTTATAGAAGCAGAACCAGATACAGAACCAGAGCAGGTATCTCCGCCCCAAACATTCACCCAGGAACCGAGATCATCCGCTCCACCACCAACAGAGGATGTTAGGCCAAGACGGTCAACCCGACCGGTGAGTGTGTCACGCGACCGACCGGAGCCAGCCCAACCCCAGCGACAACCCCGAGAGCGAACCTCCACAGAGCCTGGCCGGCCGGTTGTACCCCGGAAAAAAGAGCCGGCTCACGAACCAACAATTATCATTCCTACCGGGGCAACGGCTTCTAGAATCTCCTCACCTGGCCCCTCTCCGGTCAGAGTAAATAAATCAGTACGACCTGATCCGGTTAGACAGCGTCGGGCCCGTGAAAATACCCTACCTATGGAACCAATGCCTCCCCAGAACAAAGATTCAGCGGCCCTTCGTCACCGGGAAGTGACTCAGGCTATGCCGGTTGCGGCCAGTGCAGCCCCGCGCTCTGACACGGCCCAGATGAGAGCGGCTACGTTGGCCAGACAGGCGACGAAGCAAACTGGTCAGGCTGTGTCGGCGGCATCAGCCAGCCAATCTACTGAGGTTCAATCTGAAAAAACTGGTTATACCTTTGGCGATGTTTTACGTGCCCTACCCAGTACGATTTGGACATTTGTGGGGGGGGTGGTTTTGTTGCTCATTTGTGCCCTCGGACTTATTTTTACCTGGAGTTGGTTACAAGGTGAAGAATTTAGCCCAGGGGGCCTGGTTACTACTATTCAGAGCCCCACGCCCACGCTTGATGCCGGTCCACCCGATGCCACACCGACCCCTGGCCCGACGTCTACCCCGGTACCTGAACTTGACGCTACTACGCCTACGACAGTTTCTGTCAAAACTTTCAGCAGCCCTGCCCTGGGTTTTACCCTGGAATATCCTGAGGATTGGGAACAAAAAGAAGATGCACTTTGGGCTGCATTTTCTCCCTCTGCCGATGGACTTGATCCTGATAATATAAAGGATGCTGCGCTCTGGCTAGGCATCCCGGCTGATAATAGTTCTAGCATTTCAGATTTGTTGACCGGTGTTCTGGCAAACTTTCCACCCGATGCGGAAACCCTGAACGAAGGTACTATTAGCATTGCCTCTCAAACCTGGACCTCGGCCCAAATCAGGTTTAACGATGAGAATTTGGGAGGACAAGGGATTGCTACCCTGGCTGTTACCAACAAGGATGGTGTTGGTTACTACCTGGTGGCTGTTGCTCCGGCTGAAGCATGGAACTCGGTGCAACCTTCATTTCAAGGGATGATAAACAGCTTCCGCTTCTCCACAGAAGCCGTTGCCCAAGCTACCCCCCAAGAATCAGAAGAGGGTGCCGAGGAAGAAGAGGACGCTCCCAGCAGTGATTCTACCCGCCAGCCAACCCCTGCGGCCACAACTGCGCCTGATATAACAGCTACTCCCCTTACTTATATCGTGCAATCAGGGGATACCTTGTTGGGGATAGCTACAAAATTTGGTGTTGACGTGGACTTGTTGGCTTCTGAAAATAACATTGAAAACCCCGAAAGTTTGCAGGTAGGACAGGAGTTAATCATTCCGTTTACAGCCGAAGAGTTAGCTGCCTATAACGCCGGGGGGGGTGGTGAGGTTGCCCCAGCAGATACCTCTGAGGCCAATTCCGAAATCGCGACAACCGGTACGGATGATGAAACTACCCCTGAAGAGTCTCCAGCCGCAGCCCCAACAACATCAGACGAACCCAAAGCGGCCTCCGATGAACCTGCTCCCGTTAGTGGCAGAATAGCTTATGCTGCGTTTAATCCTGGTACCAATATTTATGACCTGTGGTTGGCCGATCTAGCCACAGGTGAACAAAGTGTCATTGCCGGTGAGGCCAGCCAACCGGCTTTTAACAAAGATGGCAGTCTGTTGGCCTATCGTTCCTGGCGTCTAGATAGTAGAGGTGTTTTCTTTAGAGATTTCGTTGGCGGACGCGGTGGTCAGGTCACCCGTTTTGTGGAAGATGGGTTGCCCACCTGGTCTCCCGATGGATTTACCTTTGCTTTTGCCAGTCGCAAAGAAGGCGACCGGGTACCTCGTATTTACATTGGTAATCAGTTGGCTGAAGATCCTTACTCAATCGGCTTCCAGGGAGAATATCCGGCCACTTTTCCAGATGGCCGGCTGGTTGTCAAAGGTTGTCTTCCTACAGGCGATTGTGGTATCTTTATAATGGGCGCTACAGGAGGTGGCGAAACCAAAATCAGTGCTGAACCCTTCGATACAGCGCCGGCCGTATCGCCAGATGGCAGTAAAATTGTTTTTATGTCTTCAGGTAGGGGAGCGACAAATTGGGAAATCTGGGTGATGAACGCGGATGGCTCAAATCCCCAACGTCTGACGGAAAATGGCAGTAATGAAGGCTTACCGGCATGGTCGCCTGATGGGCAAAGCATTGCCTATGTTTCCGATCAAGGCGGTTTATGGGCTATCTGGGTCATGAACGCAGATGGCAGTAATCAACGTAAGATCGTTAATATGATGGGGTCACCCGACGGTTACGTGCTGCACGACAAAGACAATTCAAGAGGCTGGTTAGAAGAGCGTATCTCCTGGGCACCTTGATCATCCTCACAATTTCTTCTTACGAAAAAGGCTGGGACAAAGTTCCATGCCAAAAGCTTCAAACTGGGCTGCATCGTCAATCCATAGTTCCCTCTGTCTATTGACGCACCTTTGTAGCAATGTTATAATGATTTCATCCTATCCTTAAGTCAGGTAAAATATGGCAGATTTAGTTGGCAAAACGCTGGGGCGTTATCGAGTTGTAGCCAGGTTAGGCCGTGGTGGCATGGCCGAAGTTTATAAGGCTTATCAGCCTAGCCTGGATCGTTATGTGGCCATTAAGGTCCTTCACAGTCACCTGGGAGATGATAAAGATTTTATCGGTCGATTCGAACGAGAAGCCCTGGCCGTTGGTAAACTTCGCCACTCGAACATTGTTCAGGCGCTTGATTTTGACCATATGGGCGAAACGTATTTTATGGCGATGGAATTTATCGATGGGCCGGCCCTCAAAGATGAATTAAAGGCACGAAAAACTAACCACAATCCGTTTACCCTCCAAGAAACGGCCCGTATATTTACCGCTCTGTGTAGTGCCATAGATTACGCTCATGCGCGGGGGATGGTTCACCGTGATATCAAGCCGGCCAATGTGATGATTAACGAGGAAGGGCAGATTGTTCTGACCGACTTTGGCATTGCCCGCATTGTGGGAGCGACCCAATATACTCAAACCGGGGCGCTGACCGGTACCCCAGCCTATATGTCGCCAGAGCAGGGCCAGGGCCAGCGAGGCGATGAACGGAGTGATATTTATTCCCTGGGGGTCATGCTTTATGAGATGGTAACCGGAACAATACCTTACGATGCTGACACCCCCTTTGCCATTATTATGCAGCATGTCAGTGAACCTTTACCCATACCAACCAAAATTAACCCTGATCTCCCGGAGAGCGTCGAGCGAGTCATCTTCAAAGCAATGAGTAAATCGCCGGAGGACCGTTATCAAACGGCCGGGGAAATGGCGCGAGCTTTGCGCGAGGCCGTGGGAATTGGGCCTGGTGACACATTGCAGAGTACGCCGTTGATACCTATTGCTTCCCCACCAAAAATTCAACAAGCTGATCATCCAACCGGCCCTATTACGGCTGCAGAGAGAGCCGCCTCTGCTGCGGCACTGGGGGCTGGCGCAACCGTCTCATCTCCGGCGGGTCAAGCAACCACTGTCGCTGCTCCCGCCAGGGAATTACCCCTGGTGCCTATTTTGGTTGGGGGTGGTATTATTATCGTGCTATTAGTGTTAGCCGCCCTGGGGGGCATTTTTATCATTGGCCAGCGAAGCAATCAAGCCACCCAGGCGACCGAAACTGCTGTGGCTATTGCTGCTGCGACAGAAACAGCCCGGCAAGCCGCTACAGACGTAGCGGCTACTGAAACGGCTGCTACAGCCGCGGCCCTGGCTCCTGAACAAACTGCCCAGGCGGCCGCTACGGAAGCAGCGCAGGCAGCGGCCACAGCAACAGCTCAAGCGATACACGATGCCCGGTTGGTAGGTGGTGTTCTGGCTACGGCCCAAGCCGCCACAGCCGAGGTGGCTACAGCCCAGGCTGCTGTGGCTGAGGCGGCCACGGCGACAGCGCTGGCCAATGTTACCCAAACACCTACCCCAACTGATACCCCCCTCCCTACCGATACGCCAACAGTCAGTCCACCCACCCATACACCATTACCGGCCGTGCCCTCGGATACACCTACCCCCACAGATACGCCCACCCCTGAAATGCCGCCCCTGTCGGGCAAACTTGCTTTTCCGGTTGATGATGGTCTTGGTAAATATGATGTGTTCATTGTTTCAATGCCCGATGGAAAGCAACTAGGAAAAATTCAAGGGGCACGCCAACCTAATTTCCGAAGCAATGGTACTAAATTGTTAGTTAATGGTGAGGGGGGTAGCTTTGGTGAAAATGTTTTTGAAGCCAGTGCCACCGGCAATATTGAAAAGCCGGTCAGCGGTGCTCCCCAGGATCAATTTCCATTTTATAAGCCCAACGGCAGTACTCTAACTTATAGTAATCCAGAACTGGCTGTTGGCAGTGATGGTAAACGTCACCCCTATCTTTTCGTACAGTGTGGTCTCAGACCTCCAACCGAAGAGAGCGACAAGTGTAAAGAAATGTCTCAATGGAACCTGATTGTGCCGGCCGGACAAATCGGTGAAGTTCAGGGCAATAAACCCGTCTGGACCTCTGGTGATCGAATTGCTTATAGTGGCTGCAATACCTGGACCGGTGGGGGATCTTGCGGTATGTTTATTGTTGGCTCCTGGGCAACCAAGCGTCTCGGTGAGGGTGAAACGCCGGTTCAGCTCGTTGACGGGAGCAGCGTCTTTCCCACGGATAGTAAAGCCGGTTTAATTGCCTATCAATCCCGTGAGACCGGCAACTGGGAAGCGTATGTAATGGGCGAAAATGGGGGCGGTATCGTCAATATCTCTAATAGTCCCATTTCTAGCGATGGTTTATCAACCCTTTCACCTGACGGCAAATGGGTGGCCTTTGCCTCTGACCGGGATGGCGCCTGGGCCGTGTACGTGGCTCCAAGTAGTGGAGGTGAGGCTACAAAATTGTTTGAATTCCCCAAAGCCAATCCCTGGGGTACTGGTGATCGTGATTGGACAAATGAACGAATGTCTTGGGGACCATAAGAGGTAGATTTCTTGTAAAAAAAGCCACCTGACATTTATCAGGTGGCTTTTTTAGTCGAAAACCTCGTAAGACACTTCTAATGTGATAATACCATTTGGTTAACCAAAAATAGAAACGATCTGGTCGGCTGCCTTGCGTATGGAGAGCGTAACTAGCCCCAATTTGGCGCTAGCGGGGATCAACACGGCTAAGATCGTATGTTTACCCGCCTTTACCACGGCAGCGGTGCGCTCTCCTCCTTCAAGCAAAATTCGGTTAAGATTGCCCTGTTCGAGGCGATTACAAAAATCCTCGGCCATATCTATAAGATCAGAGGCAATGAGGGCGATTGAGTCGTCGTCATCGTGCGGAATTCCTGAGGCTACATTGAGACCATCATCGCTAACAACCAAGGCACTAAGAATATCAGGATTACGTGAGGTTAATTCGTCCAGGATCTCTTTTAATAGTTGACTATTATCTTTTGGTTGTCCGGTGTTGGTTCTCAATTAACGCTACCCTCTAAAATATCGCTGATATTTTCAGCGCTTTGTTTTAAGGCATAAAGTACCAAGCCCATCTTGGCTTCTTTACCTACCATGACCGCCACAGAAGCCCTACGGTTGGCCGGAACCACCAGCATTCCCCCATCGTTACCTTCAATTAACAAGCGAATCATTTCCCCTTGAGCCAGACGAGAGAGCGTTCGCTCACCCAAAGCTATCAGGGTGGCCGCCATCGCCGCTACCTGGGGACTACTGGTGGGGCCTTCCTCGTCCATTTCACCTTCGTGAGGGGTGTAAGCAGCCACGACAAATCCTTCAATACTAACAATAACGGCTCCTTGCACCCCCTCTAATTTGGAACACAGCGCCTTTAAAGCGTCTTCAAGCAGATCGGTTTTATAAATTTGGGGCATTGACAATCAACCCTTTTAAGAGAGTATTAGCTTGGTACTACTGTCTCGATTGAGGGCAGGCTTTACTTTCTCTTTATAGTATAAAAGATTTCCATACCTTTGACAATTGAAACTTAAGTGCCTAAAAATGATTGACCAGGATGACCGGTATGGAAAAGGTAAAATCAAAATCAATCGATTTCTTGTTTAAGTGTTCGTCGAAGTGTTGCCAGTTGGGTTTCTACTTCTTCCAGTGATTGATACCTTATGTGGCTACGAATAAGCGTTAAAATACCGTTCAATTCTGTTTTTAAATTCTTGAGTTCTTCCTCACGTTTGGCTTGAAATTTCTTGCGATCTTCAATAGGCAACACAACAGCAACTGATTTACCTCCACGCTTGATCGTAACCGGGTGCTTCATGGTAGAGGCCCTGGAAAGTTCACCAATTAACAACTGTTTAGTTTTGCTATCCATTTATTTACCGATGTTTTGCTGTGTGCTCAAGAATTTGCCTACAAAGACAATTTTCACAGTTCAAACCCAAGTCTGGCAAAAAATGGACAATTCTGACATCAGGTGTAAAAATTATTGTTGCCTTGTAAAACAGTCAATCTTGGCACTGTTTAACTATGAAAAACCGGTAAAACAGCGGAATTATTAAGAAGTAAGGCCTGATAGTATCATTATATCCTACCAGGGAGATGAGGGCAATAGGAGTGAGAGACTAATAGGTATTGTTGTTAGGAAAGCCGGCGAATTTTTGTATCTGAAATCTCAGGGGGTCCAGATAAATGTTCTGGCTTCGCTCTGCTGGCTGACAGGTAAATCGATACTATCAGGCGTAGGAGCAGAGTTTTCTTTTCTGGCCGTAACCCACCAATAAAATCGATCTCCCCCTGCTTGACCAACGCCTATGTCTGGGTTAAGTTTTATGCGGGTTTCTTTGGTGGCCAGCCCCCAATAGACAGGCTCATCGGCAAAGATGTGCATAATGGTTAAATCATAGTATTCGTCGAGGGCCAGGATACCAACCGGTTCCCATTCCAAAACTACTTCCACGAATTTTCCGGCAAAGACCATATCATTTTCTGGCTGTATTAACTGAGGTTGGCCAAATCTTATCCGAACCGGTTCGGGGGTTGGTTCTTCATCGTCTGGCTCAACCTCGTCACTACTGGGGGTCGAGGGTGTTTCCACCGGCTCCGGCGTTGGTTGGCTGGCACTGACCTGTTGGAGTGAAAGCAACAATTCTGCCCGACGGGTTTGGGCTTCACTGGGATCGTCTACTTTGAGGGCCAGAGCCGCTTCATAATCGCTGAGCGCGCCAACAATATCTGAAGCTTCGAACCGGGCATTACCCCGATTAAGATGGGTAGTATACAATCGGTTTTTGGCATTTCCACCGGCATAATCGGGATCAGCAGCGACAATGGGAGTGAGTGTTTCAATCAGCGTATCATATTTCCTGATGGAGGTATTGAGTGCATCAAGATAAGCTGCGGCCCGCTCCGCCTGATCCTGTAAATCTGTTCGCCTGGGACATTCTGCCATGCCTGCTTCAAAATCAGCCAGGGCCGTCTTTATAACTTCTTTCTCTTTATCCTGCGGCCTGATATTCGCCAGTGTATCTAACCCCCGGCCAACATAAGCATCACAAAAAAGCGAAGCTAGACGAGCCTTCTCGTACTCGGCATCAACAGCCCGTATCTCGTTGAGGACATCAATGGCCTCAGACCATTGCCCCATCTCTACCGCTTCTTGGGCTTCATCCAGAGCTAACACTAGAGGGTCCGGTTCAGGTGTTGAGGTAGCCGTCGGCGTCGGTGTCGGCGTCGGCGTAGAAGTAGAGGTAGGGGTAGGCGTGACCAGGAGCTCCCGTTTGAGAGCAGCCACGTCGGCATAATCCGGATCTTCCTTTAAGATTTGATCGAGTAAGGCGATTGCTTGTTCTGTATCGCCGTGTTCAATAGCCTGTTGGGCTTCCTCATAAAGTGTTTTCAATTGTTGCTTTACATCATCGTCACCGGCAACCGGACTTCTATTCCCAAAGGTGGACAACATCACAAAAATGACCACTATGCCAAGAGCTACCAACCCCCACCGCCACCAAGTTTCTTGAGGAACGTATTTATTAATGGTTTGGGTCAGTTTTTGGATTAAGTTAGGATTGCTGTATTGTTCGGCTTCGACTAAAAATTGTTCAACACGTTCGTGGCCGGGAGCGAGACGTTGCACTTCCTGAAAAGCTTCCAGGGCTCTTTCCCAACGAGCTGCTTCGAAATGAGCCACCCCCTCGTTATAACGGGTCACGATAAATTGGCGAGCGTCTTCCTCTTCCAAGGCCCGGCGGACCTCTTCCAGCAACCGGCCAGCCTCTTCGTGTTCAGGTTCAAGTTCAAGAACACCATTTAGGTGGCTGATAGCCTCTTCCCAATCCTCTTTTTTGATGGCCCGCTTGGCTGCATTATAGAGCGAAACTAAAAATGTTTTCTGTTCGGCCAAAGCCAACTTTTCAGAAGCCTGGGCGTGCTCGGGGTCAAGGTTGAGGGCCTGCTTCAAAAGATCTACGGCCCTGGCCCATTCCTTAGCACTCATCGCTTGCTGGGCGCGTTGATAGAGACTCTCAGCCATAGCCGCCTTATCAAGCGGAGCGATGGGTTGGGTATCTAGAAAGCTGTCCGGCATCGGCCGGCCGGCCAACACGGCGGTAATTGCGCGACGAAGAGCTGTCGGGGTGGGGAAGCGATCTTCAGGTTGTTTGGCGATCATCTGATTCAACAGTTGGTTGACATCGTCCGGAATGTCGCCTTCTTTTAAGCGAATAGGTTTAGGCTCTTTGGTGATATGTTGGCTGATGATTGACCAGGGGCTTTTGGCGTCGAAAGGGATTTTTCCGCTGAGTAATTCGTATAAAACAATGCCTGATGAGTAAATATCGGACCGGATGTCCACTTCTTCGCCCATAGCCTGTTCTGGTGAAACGTAATAGGGCGAACCAACAAAGCCCGATTGAGTCAGAGAGGGGAGGGTGGGAACACGGGCAATACCAAAATCAAGCACTTTTAAAAGCCCGTCCTCGGTTACCATCATATTTTGGGGCTTGATATCTCTGTGGACAACCCCATGCAAATGGGCATGTTCCAGGGCAGTGGCTAACTGATCGATGATCTCAAGGGCCTCTCGCCATGGCAAAGATCCCCGATCACTGAGCACTTCACGCAGATTTTGACCTTCGACGTATTCCATGACCAGGTAATAAACATCCCGGTCAGCGCCATAATCCAACACTGGCACGATGTGTGGATCCGTCAGGGTACTGGCCAGTTTAGCTTCCCGGTTAAAGCGTTGGATGTAAGATAAATCCTCACCGAATTGAGGATATAAAACTTTAACGGCAACCAGCTCGTTCTCCTTAACGTCTTCGGCCAGATATACCCAGGCCATGCCTCCACTACCAATTTCTCGGAGAACTCTATAGCGGTTACCGAGGATTTTACCAATCAAGGTGCACTCCTGCACGATAGAGTAGGATAATTTTCTGATTGAACGAGCAACTAGAGGAGAAGAGGCACTCATGCTGATTATACCTTACTTGGAATATAAAGCCAACTTTATCTTAACATGACAAAATTTAAACTTAATTTGAATAATATAAGAATATTATATGAATCGATCTGACCCATCAACATCAAACCACCAGGTCAGTTATCAATAAGATAAAGCGTTCACCAGAGTGCCAACAAATAAACCAAATATTAGCTCATTCTAAAGCATATCATTATTTTGCCATCATCGCAGTTACAATCTGGTTACAGTTACCGGGCATCTTTACGGTCTTGCCAGCGTAATTCTGGTTGCGTAGATAAACGTTCCAGCCGCCATTTCCAACCTACAGGATAACCAATCATCTTGGCTACGTCACCCGTGATTCTGATAATGGGGACCCAAAAAATTGCCCGTAATTTTTCCATGCTTGAAAGCGCCCCCCACAATAAAGGTAATCGCTTGTAAGGCGTGTAAAACAGACCCAGTCCGCCCAGGATGATCCCGAAAAGCCACCACCACGGCGATATGATGGCTCCTGACACCACCAGCAGGGGCAGGGCCACCAGATAAGTGAGATAGCGGATGGCATGCCGTTTGCGCCACAAATCGGCTTTACCATCGCCCCGAGCGTATTGGTAATATTGTTTAAAAAAGGCGCGCAAGCTGCTCCGGGGTCGGAAATAGACAATGGCTTTCGGCGCAAAAACAAAGGGTCCGGTCTGCTCGCGCAGTCGAAAATCAAAAATAAGATCCTCGCAAAAGTCTAACCATTCTGGATAACGGCCTGCTGCCTCCCAACTTGATTTGAGAAAGGCAATGGAACGGCTGCTGGGCAAAAAGGTGGCCGGGTTAATATCGGCCAGACTGGGCAATACGGTTGCCCCCATAGCTACTTCAAAGGCGGATTGCGGGTCGGGGACAAAAAATCCGGAGACGACGGCCGGTGGTGGCACGGCTTGAAAAGGCTTGAGCAGCTCCTCTAGCCAATGTTTGTTCAGTCGCACGCCGGCATCGGTGCTGGCGATGATGGGGCCGGTGGCAGCCTCAATGGCCATATTGCGGCCCTGACTAATGTTTGCCCCGGGGGCTACGATGACTCGCAAAGGGAGGTTATACTCGGTGGCATATCCCTCCAAAATAGAAACCGTATCATCGGATGAGCCGCCATCAACAAAGATGATCTCGTCTGGAGGCCGGGTTTGTTGGGCCAGGGTGTCTAATAACCGTTGAATACTCTGGCCTTCGTTAAGCACTGTGCAAATAACGGAAACTTTCATACTATTACTTGACGTAATGTTGTAACAGGACAAGATTATATGGTATAATGAATTTAATGTTCAAGAGAGCGGTTCAGAAACAATGGAGGTTGTTGGCCGATGAAAGCTCGATACTGGAGTTTAGCCATAGCCTTAATTTTGATTAATTATATAATTTTCGCTACGCTTTTTACGCGACTCCTTGAAGCAGACTTCAGCTTGCAATACGCTACACGTACCCCCATTCCGACTTTTACACCTGCGCCGGCTGAACCTATGGTCATCATTCCCACCCCTACCCCGGTGACCCCCATCCCAACGCCAACTGCCACCCGAGTTTTGTTAACCTCTGAGCCTCAAACTGAGAGTGACACACTGCCCGAGGGAGACACCGCTCAAGCTAGCTCACCTGCCCCTGTTACCCAATCTGTCAACGAACCGCAACTTATTGCCCCCGGTCCGGTTAATATTCGCTCTGGCCCTGGAATTAATTATGCAGTGCTTGGCACACTTAACGCAGATACTCCGGTGCCCATTGTCGGTCGAAATGCCGATACTTCCTGGTGGCAAATAAAGATTTCTGGTGATGCGACCGGTTGGGTTTCCAACGCCGTTGTCAGCGCCAGCAATACCGAGGGCGTACCTGTTACCCAGGCTTCTGCTCCGCCCGTAGAATCCGCTCCGGTTCCCCAACCGGTGGCCGATAATCCTCCCCCTGCTCCGCAAAGGCCAAAGTATCAATTTGAACCGACCGGCTGGTATGACGATACCAATTACGGTCTCACCCGCTTTTTGGGCGACATCGTCGACGTCAATGGCAATCCGGTTAATGGGGTCTTTGTGCAGGCCAGTTGTGGCGATTATTCTACCATCTCCTATCCTTCCGGTCCAGTGGGTTGGGGTACCTACCAGGAGAGTTATGATTGGCCAGCCGGGTTCTATGACATCACTATTGATACGAAACCCGTACCTTGTATATGGACCCTGACCGTGGTTGATACGGACGACCGCAAAACGGTTAAAGCCAGATTATCCGAGTCAATACCGGTAGAAGTGACCAATGAAAAGTCGATCATCGTAGCCGGCTGGCGCAAGAATTGGTGAGGCCGGTTCGTCAATGTTACCCCATGGCTATGTAAACCCATATGCTAAGTGACGTGTTGCGTGTTGCGTGGAGGCAAATTTTACGCGCTATGCTTTCCGTTCCACGCTCTACTCTACCCGAAATGGTTTGGTTACGGCTACGACTGGCCGCATGGCACTCTGGTTCACTCCTAAGGTGAGGGCCAGACGGTAGGTACCTGGCTCCAGGTTGTTCAAAAAGAGATCGTACTGCGCCCGAATAATCTCACCCGGCTGCCATTCCTTGATAGAGTAATCTGTACCGGCAGGATGGCGGGTGACAAATAGACCACTGGACCGACCCTTATGGGTGATCACCTGAATAAACAGTTGATCTTCTAGCCAACGTACCGGCCGGCGGGGGGTCCAGTACGCGACCAGATGTAAGGGATCACCGGCGTGGAGGGGGGTGTCTGGCGTCGAGCGGTGTCCCACTTTGTACAGGTCGTAGCCCAGCAAAACCACCTCAAGCATGGGCGTATTTAGCGGCACCTGCATCTTAAAGGCTTCAAGCGGAAGCAGAGTAGTCGGGCGAACAATTTCTACTTCGTCTAATTCAATAAAATCCCTGCCTTGACCCCCCTTTATTTCCCCTGAGATAACCGGCAAACGTTGACCGGTGACACTATCGTATAAGCCGACAATGACCCGATGCCGGCCGGGCGGCGTACCCGGCTCAATGAAAATGCCGTGGTCATCGACCACCGGCTCATTCACAGGCCAATGGGAGGTGGCGGTGAGCGGTTGGGCGTCTCTCTGCCCCACCAGGTGGTTGGCCTGATCCAGAATCTGGGCAAACACCTTAAAATTTTCTGTAAGGCGGGTGTTAGTTTCCCAGATAAGTCTTACTTGTAGAATATCGCCGGGCGTCACCTGGCCGGTCGAGAGGGCATAGCCGGTGAGGCGGATATGCGGCCCCAGTTGATAATCAACCGGCGTTGGGGCCAGGCTAGCCCTGATTTGGGGGGTGGCATAGCTAACCAGGCGAACGTTGCCATACCACCCGTCGGTGGCTTTGAAGAGATGGCTGTTCAGCCACCCTTCAATCAGGCCGTTAGGGTCGGCTTGCTGGGTGGCCCAATAAACAGCATAGACTTTGTCAGCACGATTGGCAATCTGTTGTAACTCAGCCAACGTCGCTGCTTCATCCAGCGGACGCTGGCGGGGTAAAGAATAAACCGGCATCGACGGAACCGGATCACACTCGTAATAATAGTTGAACACATCCTGCTGCCCCTCGGCGTTTAAAATGATAGCGTCTTCTGGCTGCCCCACTGCCTTGATAAAGTTGACAATGCCCCGATAATTGTCGCGAGCATAGCGGGGATTGGTGTAGTAATGATAAAGGGAAACGGCAGAGGCACTGGTTAAAATAGCCAGCAAAGCACCGCCAAGCAGGTATCCCGGCCAGGTTGGTTGAGCGGTGATATGTGAAGCATGACGCGGGGGGCGTGAAGCCTGGTTACCGGTCTCTAATCCTACTGGCGGGAATAAAGCGGAGGCCAGCCATTCAATAACCAGGGCCAACATGACGGTCATAGGGGGCGCGGCCACCAGCAGGAATTTGAGAAAGGCCGGGGTGAAGATCAGGACGGTCAGAGTGACCGGCAGCAAAAACCAGAGCCACAGCAGAATAAGAGGGAGATAGAATGGTTCGAATGTTTTAGGCTCAACCCTGAAACGTGAACGGCCAGGGCCAATGACGTGAAACGTAAAACCTGTTGGGCGTTGCCTATCTGTCTCATCTGTATTGAGACTAAACCACACAGTGAGTAATAGCACCCCTCCCAGCCCCACCGCTGCCACCAGTTCCAGATCAAAGGGCCAGGACAGACCAAACAGGAGCGTGGTTGAAATTTCTGACAAAGTGCTGAGCCAGGAGCCCCCCTGTCTCTCCGAGGGCCAGGTGGTTATCTGCCGCCAGGCGATGGGCAGCCAGGGCAGGTAGAGCAACAGGGGCATGATTTGTAAGATAAGCCAGTTAATGAATGAAAAACGGTGAATGGTGAACGATGAACGGTGGATGCGCCGGCTTGGCCAGAATTGGCTGAGGGCCACCCCGTTGACTACCAACAAGATGAGGGGATAGGCATAGTGCGTATATAATCCGGCGGTGGTGGTTAACACATAAATGATCCCGGCGAACGTGTTTCGCTTCCCTTCGGCTGAATAGCCCTTAAAAATGATAAGCGTCACCAGCACGGTCATGCTGCTCAGCACGGCCAGCAGCATATACATACGGGCTTCCTGGGCATAGTAGATTTGAAACGGGGAAAGGGCAGCGATAAAAGCGGCGATCAATCCCACCCGCGAGTTAAAGAGCCAGGTGCCCAATACAACAATCAGATAAACCAGGGCAATGCCCAACACCACCGAGAGCGAGCGTAACCCGATTTCACTCTCGCCAAAAATCGACACCCAGATTTTGAGCAGCCAGTAATAGCCGGGGGGGTGAATATCCAAGGCGGTTCGCCGGGCAATTTCGACGAAGCCGGGCCGGACCAGGGCTACACTGTTGCCTTCATCAGCCCAGAGGGATTGGCCGGACAGTTGATAAAAGCGGAGCAGGGCGGCCAGGAGTAAAATTAAGGGGGCAGTGAGACGTCGGGCGAAATGTCGGGTGGCGCGTTGCCTGCTGCCTGTGGCCAGTTCCGTGTTTAACATCATGGGTCGAGTGTTGAGTTTTACCTTACCTGGCAAAGCATCATCACTTATCGTAATAGCCCCGCCAATAATTCAGGCGTATCTGCCATACTTCACGGAACATGTTGATCGCGTCTTGAACCGGCTTGATCTTACTGTGGCTGCGATAATGCCAGTCAATGGGCACTTCCACGATCCGGTAGCCTCGCTTCTGGGCCACGAACAAAATTTCGACGTCGAAGCCCCAGCCGTTGATCGTTTGTACGCTGAAGATTTCCCGGGCCACGTCCGCGCGAAAGCACTTAAACCCGCACTGGGTATCGTGAATGCCATGCACCGCCAGGACCCGCACCACCCAGTTGAAGACCCGGCCCATCAGGTGGCGATAGCCCGGCTCACCATAGCGGCGTGCCCCCGGCACCTCGCGGGAAGCGATCACAATGTGGTTGTCACCTTGGAGCAGGGGGACGAACTTGGCGAAATCTTTAATCGGCATTGACAGGTCAGAATCGGAAAGAAACAGCCACTGGCCACGGCTGGCCAGGATACCCTGTTTACAGGCGTGCCCTTTACCACCGTGAACAACTCTCAGCAATTGTAACTTGTCGTACTCTTTTTCCAGGGTTTTGACAATCTCAGCGGTACGGTCCGTACTCCCATCATCGACCAGGATCACTTCATAAGAATAGTCCTGAACAACGAAATATTCCATAACCTCCTTCAGCCTTTCGGCCAACCGTCGCTCTTCGTTGTAAGCCGGAATAATCACCGAGAGAAAGGGGGGCTGATCTGCGATAGGTTTATCAGAGGATGTAGTATCTGACATTGCGATAGTCCTTCAATATGGTTTAGAATGATTCGTTGGTATCGGTCGCCATTACCTTTACAGCGTAAAGCGTCAACCACAACCCGGCAATGGTATCATATTTGGCGTTTCTACGCTATTTTTGAGAAGATACTCTCTTTCCGCTGCTGCCACAAGACCCACACGCCCACCAGTGCCGCCAACACCATAATGGCGCTGCCGGCGTGATTGAGGAGTAGATTGGGCCGGCTCTCGACGATATAGCCATCAATCAGCACCGGCCCTTCAATAACCTCCAGCCTGACCTGGTGGGGACGTTGGGGCAGAGCATGAGCAATGTTGGTTTTAGCCAGGGATGTTTCGCCGTTCAGGTTAAGTTCGATCGACTCGGCCCGGTCAACCTGTATCTGCAACCTTCCCCCACCAATGGTCACTAAATCCAGGCCGCTCCCCTCAAAAGTGAACATGACGGTGTCGCCCGCTTGACCGGCCAGGGCATCGCCAAAGGTGGCCGGCTCATGCGGCACCGCCGGCCAATCCCCCCGGTAGGTCACGGCCCAATGATGGGCTTGGTGCCACCCCCGGTACATAATAGCTGGCTCGTGCGTCTTTTCGGTGATGGCCTGGTAAACAGGCAGGGGGGTAAAATCCGGCTCGACCATACGAAAATAATATTGGGGATTACTGTCCCGCTCCCGGTCGTCGGCCTGCTTAAAAAACCAGTAAAACCCGACCCCCAGCCAGGGCCACTCCCGCTGCATACGCTCGTAGGCCAGCACGGCGTAGCGCCCCTGCTGCTCCAGCGTCACCTGTCCGTAGACGGGGGGAATACCGCTTTCCGGGGGCACCACGTTCCAGCCCAACTCGCTCAGCCAGATTGGCTTGTGCGCATCGCCGTTGCGTACCATCACGTCGCGGATGTACAGGGGCCGGGAAAAGTTAAGCACGCGGGGCTGCATGCGCCGGTCGGTGGGACCGCTCCACAGGCCGTATCCCTGCATGGCCAGCACGTCGAAATAAGGAGCGGCCCCGGCCCGGTACATTTGCTGGAGAAACAGGACATCGCTCAGCCCGCCGGGACTTATGAGCCCGCCGTTGGCATCATAACGGCGCACACGATCCAGTTCGATGGTGGCGGCCAGCGCCCCCATGACCACAATCGCCTCCGGGTCGGCCGCTTTCACCCGGCTGTAGCCTTCTTTGAGCAGGGCGGTGTATTCCTCGGCGCTGATGGGATACTCGCCCCATTCCGGGTAGATGTTCGGCTCGTTCCAAATCTGGTAGGCCGGGATCCGGCCCCGGTAGCGGCTGACCACCGTCTGCACAAAGTCCCCGTAATCGGTCAGGTCGTCCGGCGGGGCAAACGCGCCCACCGTATCGGTCAGGGCTCGCGTCCAGGCCGGGGGGTTGCTGAGACGGGCCATAATTTTGAGGTCATACTTTTCGGCCAGGTCGACGATGTGGTCGTACTTTTCCCAGGCCGGCTTGTGCGGCTCGTGGCGGCGGTCCTCAAAATCGCCCTTGCCGTGAATCTCGATGTCCTCCCAGGCAAACTCCTGCCGAATCCATTGGATCCCCGCTTCGGCAATCAAGCGTATGGCTTCTTCCCGCTTGTGCGGCTCGACCTCGTTTTGCAAAAAGGTATTGACCCCATAAGGGGTCATAGCGGCGTACTGCACCGGCTCCTCGTCGGCAGTTTGCAGCGGAGGCTGCAGACGGGTCAGCCCATACTGGATCCCCCCGGAGATTTGAGGCAGGGTCGCTTCCTCACCGGTCAGGTTAAAAAGCACCGCCTGGATTGGCCGGCGAACCAACAGCAGCCCTCCCCCAATGAACAGCAGGCCCAGGATGATAAGCAGAATTTTCAATTTCAAGGACTGAATCTTAAATTTCATAGCTCGGCCCAGCATTGTACTGTAAGGACAAACGAGGAGCAAAAGTGACCCGTAAAAGATTCACCCTTCATCATTCATCATTCATCATTCGCCCATTCCCCTACTTGACCAATCTTCCACGCTTCTGTATAATTTAGTTAACATGGGCGGTTAGCTCAGTTGGCTAGAGCGCCTCGCTTACACCGAGGAGGTCACAAGTTCGAGTCTTGTACCGCCCACCAGCCATCTAAATAAAAAAGCTGTCCTGGTTGTGGGGACAGCTTTTTCGTTGCTCCGGCGATCTCTGATGAAACGTTACGTGACCATCAGCTTAGTATTATTGGGGTTACTCTTACTCCTCCTGCCGTTCTCGCCCCACCTGCTGCGTCCGTCCCGAACCGACCAGGTCTTGGAACTGTTTCAAGGCGTCACTTACGTCCGTGATGCTCGCCAGGTACCTCGCCCGCTCGTAGTACACCTGGTGACCATCGACCTGACCGCACCGGGCGTGAGGGTGCTGGTCACCCCAGGCGAAGCCATTGGGGGCATGGAGGTGCCGGCCCGAACCACCTCGGAGTTTTTGACCGCGTTTGACCTGCAACTGGCCATCAATGGGGGTTTCTTTAAACCCTTCCACTCAAACACCCCCTGGGATTATTACCCCCACAGCGGCGACCCGGTCGACGTGACCGGCCTGGCCATCTCCAATGGGGTGACCTACTCAACCAGCGATTCGAGACTGCCGGTTCTGTGTATTGCAACCAACGGTCATGCCCAAATCAATCCAATCAACTGCCCGGCCGATACATCCCAGGCCATAGCCGGCAATGTGATCCTGGTTGCAGGTGGGGTACCTGTTACCCTTGAAGATAGGGCCTATTACAAAAACCTGCATCCCCGCACGGCAGTGGCCATCGACGAGGCCGGCCAGACCTTATGGCTGATTGTCGTGGACGGTCGCCAGACGAACTATAGTGAAGGGGTGAGCCTGGTCGAACTGGCCGGGATTGCCGTCGAGGTGGGTGCCGACACCGCCCTGAACCTTGACGGGGGTGGTTCAACCACGTTGGTGAGGCAGGGTTCCTGGCGACCCCGTACCCTCAACGCCCCCATTCATACCCGCCTCCCCATGCGCCAACGCCCGGTGGCGAACCATTTGGGTATCTATGCCCTGCCGGAGGGTGAGTAGGCGCTTACGCCTTGACAGCGACAATTTTTTCAACAACGTTGACGCCTGTGCAGTCTGAATTGCAGATCCGAGTGATGCAGTTTTTCTTCAATTTCAACGAGGCCGTCTGGATCTTCCCTGACCCGTAGGATGTAATCACCTCCACCCCGGACCTGTGGACCGCCATATTTTGGTATGGGTGACCAATATAACAGCGGCTCAGAGGATGAACCGGATTTTTTCGCCAGATTTTATCCGTTTAATCCTTGGATCCGTTGTTATCCCAACATTCCTCAATATGTCTGGCCCCAAGAAACCAGCCTGGCCCCCGACAACCTGGGCGTCGGCTCCAGTGACCAAAACGAAATCGGTTATGACCTGTGGCTGGCGCCGAACTGCCCGGCCTGACCCGGTACCGGCTGCGGATTGACACCTACGAGTTCCCCAGCGACCCCGGCTTCGTCTTGATCCTCCAAACCATCGTCAACGGCCAACTATGGCAGCGTTCGATCAACTACGGTCCGGAGAGTTACCGGTCTGAGGATTGGGCGGTGGTTGGCGTTTCGCCGCCGTAATTTCCCGGCCCGGTCCTAAAGAAAAAGCACCGACCAATAGTGGTCGGGGCTTTTTGATTTCGGCTATCCACTTAACCCGCGACACTTTGGCCCATTGACATAGTTGCGCAATGTGGATTGAGGTAGCAAACTACTGCTCCAAACAATCTCAAAACGAGGAGCAGAGATTAGTATCGCCGCAACCGTTCGCAGTCGAGATAGTCAGGTATTTGCCAACATCACCGAGTTTGGCCGGCAGTCATTGCGCGAGATAGCCAAAGCGGTCGGACTGACAAAGGACAGTGTGGCCCGCAGTCTGGCGGCCTTGTCCAGCAGGAACAAGTATCCAGAATCACAATTTTGGGAAACAGAGGCGGGACAAGCCTGGTTGTGCCTATTGGTCATCGGTACACTGTATGTATTTGGAATGAAGGGCAACCAGGGGGCAGAGCGGATATCGGAGTTTTTCAAGCTGATACGAATAAATAGCCATGTGGGCGTTTCGCCGAGCGCGTTGCGGACAATGATGAGAAAGATGGAAGCACTATTGGCCGGATTTGGGCAGATACAGGAGGAGAAACAAAGACAAAAAGGAGCAGGGCGAGAGATAGTGGGCAGTGGAGACGAAACGTGGTTCAACGACAAGCTGGTGTTGGTGTTGATGGATTTGATATCAGGCTATCTGGTGATGGAGGCGGAGGCCGCAGACAGGAGCTATG
>DAOUMU010000210.1:0-5348 GCA_034409055.1 Anaerolineae bacterium | reverse complement strand
TGTATGCTCGTTGCCACTGGGCTGTTCACAAGTGGTCTGATTTTTGTGACAGCGTCTTAACTTTTGGTCTTGCTCCTCTGTCACCGGCTAAATTATGAAATTTACCATCTTTTGCGTTTTACACCCTCCCCCAACCCCCAGCCATCAGCAAGATAGACAACCAACGCCTTTGCCCGGACAGGGTAGATGGGAACTGTCCGAGTTCTAGCTTTGACAGAACAGTGGCCGACTCTGAGAGTGTCTCTTTCGGTTCTGGTGCAGATGACCTGTCAACCACCGGGGTAGGAGCTTGCTGCCTTCTGCCCGTATCCGGTGAAGGGATCGATGGGGGGGAGGGCGGAATCGGGGCTGCTGTCACAGTCTGGTGCAACGTCTCAACCAACTCAGTGGCCTGGGGGTAGCGTTCCTCTCGATCTTTGGCCATGGCCCGCTCGATTACCGCCGCGCAGCCGGGGGGGAGGTCAGGTTTGACCTCCAAAATACGGGGCACCGGCTCGACAATGTGTTTGATCGCCACCCCCATCGGCGTGTCTGCCTCGTAGGGCTGCTTTCCGGTCAGTATTTCAAAGAGAATGGCCCCCAGGGCGTAAATATCGCTGCGGCCGTCAAGATGGGCCTCCCCTTTGGCCTGCTCCGGGCTCATGTAAGCCGGGGTGCCGATGATCGCGCTGCCGGTAAAGGTGGCGGTCTGTTGTGTCAGTTTGACAATACCAAAATCGCCCAGATAGGAGTCGCCGTATTGGTCAAAGAGGATGTTGCCCGGTTTCAGGTCGCGATGAATGATGCCCTGGCTGTGGGCTTGGTTCAGGGCCGAGCCAATGCGGCGTAAAATCCCGACGGCCTCGGTGACCGGTAGAGCGCCCTGCTTTAACCGGTCAGCCAGGGAACCGCCGGACATGTAGCGCATCACCAAGTAAGGTTGAGCCGCCTCTTCGCCAAAGTCATACACCGGCACGATGGCCGGATGTTCGAGCGCGGCAATGGTTTTGGCTTCCCGTTCAAAACGAGCCCGAAAGCTGGGGTCGTGCAGAAACTCCTGCGGCAGCACTTTCAGAGCCACGTCTCGCTCAAAACGGGGGTCATACGCCCGAAAAACCGTGGACATCCCCCCCCGTCCCAGTTCAGATTTTATTTCGTAGCGTCCGATTTTTTGAGGTGTCATCTTCATTAGTATTTTGGGTGTGCTTCAAATGAGTCGAACAGTTGTTATTACGTGTTGTGTGTTGCGTATTACGTGCCAAAAAAACACGCAATACGTAACACGCAACACGATGTTTTGAAATGCTCTGACTCAAATGAAACACACCCTAATATTTTAGCGTCATGGAGAATGAGCATACAGAGCGTATTTCTATTGTATTCTCCTATGTTCATTTGTCAGGGTTGATTGATTACTTTTCGGGGGCCTTCTTTCATAAGGCCCATACCGGTCGTTTCAACTCCGAAAGCTACAAAACCTTCTTGAGGGAAGTGCTGGCCAAAACAGACCAACATTTGATTATCATTCAAGATAGGGCTTCTTATCACACCTCCAAAGCGATGCAAGAATTCTTTGCCGACCACGCTGACCGCTTGACGGTTTATCAACTCCCTCCCTACTCTCCTGACTTCAATCCGATTGAGTATCTGTGGCGCAATATCAAAAAGCAGGCCACCCACCTGCGCTATTTCCCGACCTTTGAGGATTTGACCAAAAAAGTCGATGACAAATTACGCTATTTTGCCAACACCCCCAAGAAGATTACCAACCTGATGGGCAAGTATTGTAAGTCGTTGGGCACTGATGAAAGTGCCTATGGCTGGACCTAACTCAAAATCTTTTTCTTAAAAATTTGTCGAGTTTGGTAGAGGAATCGTGAATTTGGAATCTTTAAAAATTATCGTTAGCTATCAAATTTAAGGCCAAATATATAGGAGGGCTATTATGTCTAGCGAAAAAGGAAGTGGTACAGATGTCGGCAAAACAGCAGCCGGTGTTGCTTTAGGCATACTGAGCGTGCCTGTCATTATTACTATAGTTGTAGTCCTATTAGTAGTAGGATTATGTGTCTTTTGTTTCATTCTCGGCGGTATTGGTGAATTAACATCAGGTGCAGCTTTACCATAGCTACGGTGAAGTCGGGGTAAAATACTGGCTATTTCGGCTAGGTGGGGCAAACCTCCAGGCTGAAAGGGTAAAGGACGCTAAAAGCGTTCTAAAATTAAGCGCATTTTAGCGTCCTTTAGGATTCACTGAGTTTTTAAATATGAAACTGGCTGATCGAATATATCAAGCCATATCGGTAGTAGTTGTCATAAACCTTATCACGTTACTGATAATACCTCCTATCCCTGTGTTAGCTCAACCGCCTTTGCGGGAAATAGCACCGGAGGATTTTGTTCTAATCACCTCAGACCCCCCTGGAGAACCTGTGGTTAAAGTGGTTTTAGAGGAAGTCGAAGCAGTTTCGGGCAATGGTATCAGAGCTAACCTGAAGATAGAAGTTAATGCAGCCATTGCCTATTTAGTTAAATTTCAAAAATTTCCTGAACAGTCTACCACTTTTGAGACTTTAGGTATCGTACCGCTTTATCCCACAGAAGGGCCTATTGAAGTAAGTACAATAACCCTCATGCCTGGCGAAACGATCGTTATATCGCAAAATAAGCTGGCCTTAGAGGTAAACGATCCCATCGAAGCCGCGAAGGACGTAGGAGTGGTCCTAGCCGTAGACCTATCTTTGCTATGGATGTATATTATCGGGCAAGATAAAATTCCTACTAACACAGTTGAGGGAATCGGGAGCGTTGTACAAGCTTATACCATTCTTCCGGGATGGAAAGGGTTTGTCGCAGTAGTTGCCAAATTGGCTACCGATATAGCAGCCCATGAGGATATAAATACCATAATTGATGACATCAAGGATGTTTTTCTTTCTGAGAAAGGCAGTGGCATCGTAGCAGAGGTATTAAATAGGTTATTCAAAGTATCGGTCAACTTGGAAGATTTCAGTAAAATTAATTTATTATTCGACTTCTATCAGCGGGTTAAACGAGTCGCTGCCTTTGTTCAGGATCTTATCCAGAAACCCGGTCACGTTGATACTACAATTGCCCTTGCTCCCTACATTACCGAATTGCCAGAATCACCTGTGGTAGACCCGCAAACTGAAACCGAGATTACTATTAAAATGCAAAATATCAGCGGTCAAACCTTCAGAAAAGGCGATTACAGCTTGGTTACTGTTGAAGGTCAACACATAAGTCCCTGGTTACAAAAATCCTTGGATGTTGATATACCGCCTGGTTCTGAGTTCGAGTGGAAAATACCGATCACGACCCCCGCTGTTCCAGGCGTTTATCGCGTAGCCTGGCGGTTTGCTTACAAAGGTGTCCTGGGTGGGCCAAACATTTGGGCAGACCTAATCGTTGTGCCGGGCGGTAGCAGCGACGAGTTTAGAGCTATGATTCAGGGGCTAGTTGATCAAGCAAGGCAAAGTGCAGCTAATAGGTTTGAAGAGGAGTGGGCCAAGGCGAGAGAGCAGATTATCGAGTTGATTTGGACTGAAATTGCTCGTATCCTTCGTGAAACAATAAACCAGATATGTGGCGGGCCGGTTGTTGGGTGGCCGCTTCTCTGGGGCGCTCTCTTCTGGCGACGCCGTCGTCGTGCCAGTAGAAGTGAGGTGCAAAATGACAACGAATAAAACACCTCCCCCCTCCAACTGGCGCACCCGCCTCCTAGCTATATGGAAAGGGAACGGAAAGCCGAGTCGCTGGTTTATTCGTATTCTTCTTATTTTCGTTTTATATCAAGCAATTAACTGGCTATGGCAAAATAGTTTATTAACAGCTCGATGGACGCGGCCGGGCAAATCGTTTAGTCTTGTTTTCGTTGTAGTAACAATACTCGCTACCGCCTGGATGCTCATCACAATCTGGCGTTTATTAAGTGCCTTCGGGGGGAAAAGTGTGGTTATTTTACTTGTTGTTTGGTATGCCTTCGCGGTGGGCGTAAAATTATTGACACTTCCTCCAGAACAGCCTATCTTACCCGCATTGCGTGAGCAGATGACAATTGTAGCTAAAGAGGGAGTAGTTGCTATCCCTCGGGGTATTGCTGGTATCCCTAAAGCCATGAATGACTTTCGATTTGCTTACACAGGACAGCGCAATCTAATAGACTTACCAGGTATTGATGAGCCAGATGAACCACTAACTGGACGCATCATTGAACCCAACTACATTACTCTTATAGAAACGCCTACGCCAGTCCAAACGCCAGGCGTCCGACAAGGTACGCCGTCCCCTACTATTCCAGCACAAGTTCCTATACGGGAATCTGAAGATTTTGAAGCTACTCCCTCCCCGCTACCAAACAAAGGTGAAATAAATATCGGCGTCTACGTAGTTGTAGCTAATACAGACGGAGACCCACTTAGAGCGCATATTACGCCTGGTGTTGATACTGAAATAATAACTCGTTTTCCGGAAGGGAGTCGAGTACTTGTGTTAGATGGCCCTGTTATAGAAGACGATCTTATCTGGTGGTTAGTAGAAGGCGACCAAGGGAAAGGCTGGTGTGCAGAATCCTTTTTAGAGCTGGTCGTTGACAATAATTAGACGGTATATCAGAATAAAGAGCTATTCAGAGTGTTCGCTATCAGCCCAAAAAGTTACATAACAAATCGTTGTTGCGCCAAGAAAGTCCAGAACGTTGGGAAATAGGCGTGTGTCTATAGAAACTCGTTATTGTTACCCGGCGGGTGAAAGTCCCGTCCAGCTAAAGCCCTTCGACAAGCTCAGGACAGGCCTAGCCAGCAGGCTGGTAGCAAACCCTGCGGGTAAGTCTGGTAACGGAAGTCCGAAGCCAGGGGGAGCGAGGATGCAGGCCGCGTGACAGTGTGCCCTTTGGGTATTGAGCCTCGAAATTTGTATAGTTGTGGACAATGGATAACCGCCAGTTTTTTTTTGGGGCGGGAAAGCCGACGCTGTCAACGAAGCGGAAGGCCGCAGTCCTGAGTACGTTAGGGTGAGTGCTGAGGACACTACCGGGGTCGAAGAACGGGGCATGCATTCAAAGATACTGTTGGCGAATTTATGTTAAGTAATCAGGTCAAGACCAATATGACAAATACTCCAAAACGAGGCACAATTTGCTGGATAATTATAGAATTTGGAGGAATTGAGGAATGACCCTGCACGCATTTGACCAAAGAGCAGTCCCTGAAGAGACGGCCCGCGTAGCCAGAGCCGCTTTTCCTAAAGGAAATGTCTATATCAAGATGCGGGATGAGTTGGGCGTTCTGTATGAGGATAGCCAGTTTGTCGACTTGTTTCCAACGACGGGCCAACCGGCGGAGTCGCCC